>JAGLNZ010000476.1 GCA_023139225.1 Desulfobacula sp.
ACAATCACATAGGATTTGTTTCTGCTATAGTTTTTTTTGCCTTTGATGATAATATTCAGGGGAACAATGGCGCAGCAAAGTTTCGCCCATATCACGGCAATAATATTTGCTGCGTTTTGTCTTAACAAAAGTCCTGCAAAAATGCATATCAACCCCAGGACCATGGTAATAATGAAAACAAAAGGAATGACAATGATCCATTTATAAGGTTGATATGCGATTTTTAAAAAAGGGTTCAATCCTTGTTCTCTTCTTCTTCCTTTGTTATCCCTAAAAGTTTTTCAATATTTGATATAATTTCATTGCTGTTAAATTGACTCAACTCAAAGGCATACTCGTTCATTGAAGAAATTCCCTTAATAATATCTTCCTTGCCGGTTTTATAAAGAGTTAACTCGATATCGCCTTTATTTTCAAGATGTATTTTACATAAGGGTTTTTCTTTTTCAAGATCATTTTTGGCGGGAGAATCCAGATATTTTTCACATTCTAAGAACGAAACAGAGGACAAAAGAGTTGAGACCTCTTCTTTGTCAACAGATGTCCCGTCATCAGAACTCCAGGTAAGGAAAACCTTTTTTTCATCCTTTTTTTGTTCTTTTGAAATCAGTGTTTTGGATAATCCGTCTTTTTCAATGGTCAATTGTTTTATGGACTCTTCTTTGAACTCCACAACCTTTTTATTTCTGAAATCTTCCACAGACTTGTCAAAATAAGACCTGAAACTGCCGGTGGCATAATAGATATTTTTATCTTTCGCCAGCATTACAAATGTATGGTTAAAAGTTGGTGCGGTTTTGCCCACGGTAAATTCAAAAATGGTTTTTTCATCTTCTGATATTTTAAGGCGTATACGGGTTTCATCATCAAGTTCATATCTTTTTAAGTCACCTTTTTGGGACACCAGGGCAGATAACTTCAATGTTTTTAAAGTGTCCAGCATATTTTCTACCGATGGTGAATCCGCAAGATATTCCTTGTCGGTCAATACCCAGTTTTTTTCTTGTTTTGTAAATTTTATGGACCCTTCCTTTTTGTCTATAACAAGTCCGGTGATTTTGGAAATATCAATTTTTTCAATTTCAGGCAGTGTGTAATGATCTTTATTCTCTTTGTGGAGCACAAGATATGCACTGAATATTAGTATAAGTGCGATCAGTATCAGGTATTCTTTTTTCATAAATTCATTCCTCTCAAACCTTGAAACGGTTGGCGATTTTCTTTTTTCTGGACGTTCTTTTTGCAAGGACCAAAAGCCCGAACAGGATGACCAGAATGGGCAGAACGATAATATTAAACGCCTTGATAAGGCTTCGGTCAAACGGCGAAGTCTGGGCAATGGGATTTAATGTCTGCTGTTTGCTTCTTAACCGGGCGATTTTGTCTTCACCATTTAGATGGTCAATGATATTTAAGACAAAGGTGGCATTGGTTGACCGGCCCTCGGGGTCCAGCATATTGTCCTGAAGCATCTGGGAGCAGGCAAGAACAAACAATTTGGAAGGTTTGGAAGTTTCTATAAATGTATGTTTTGCAGCAAGCCCCTCAAATTTAGTTTTCTCTTCTGTAATATTTTTTTCACCCATATCTTTTTCAGGGATGGTCTTGCCTTTAAAATAGCTTGTGAACGTCCCGGAAATCAGATAGGCAAGATCATAGGATTGCATCTGATCTTTTTCCTCTGGCGGGGTGATGAACATGGGGTTTAAATTAATCATTCCTTCCATCAGCCATGATTCATCAGATGAAGATAAAAGTTTTGTTACCCCAACTTTGTCTTTATCAATATTTTTTTGTACAAGTTCAAGGGGAGAAATCTGCATGGCAATGAGTCCCTTGATATTGTCCATGAATTGAGGTGTGTTGTTGATGGATTTTTCTTTTAACATGGGGGCAAAATAAATATTTTGTTCACCGCCGCCCATATTTTTCGGTGCCTGATGCTTATAGGACTGCTTGTCTAAAACATAGGCCTTTTTTATGTTTACACCATAATGGGTCAAGAGTTTGTCAAGCCCGGTATCAATGGGTTCATACCTTGGCGGCATGCCCATGCCGCCTTGTTGCGGCATAATTTCATTAAATGAATCTGAAATAAAGGCAATGTTTGTCCCTTTCATCAGGGCCTGGTCAATCTGGAATAATTCATAATCTGAAAATTTTTCGGTGGGTCTTGCAATAATCAGGCAGTTTAATCCATCCGGGATTGATCCGTCTTTTAAGGTAATGGGTTTAATTGAATACCGTGAAGATAAAAGAGTGTTAAATGCCTGCATGCCGCCGCCCGGTCTTCCCTGCATCATGGCCATCCTGTCCGGCATCAGGGAGTGGGTACCGTGATCTGACAGGAACCCGATATTTTTATTAATACCGATCAGTTTTTCCACAATGGCATTGAGTTCTTCTTCCAGGGCATTGGGATCTGCCATTTGATAGGTCGTACCGATGATGGGAAGTTCCATTGCACTGATCAGGGGCAGTGTTGTTGTTTTTCCTTTAAATTCAATGACAAGCCCTGCAGCCCCACTGCCTGCCATAATCTTTTTTTCCGGGATGGCAGGCCATGAAAGTGCCATTAAGTCATATTTTTTACCAATTGCATCTAGTTTTTTCTTGTCTGAAATATCAATTGCTTTAAATTCAAGAATGCCAAGGCTTTTATTATTGAGCTTTTCAATCGTATCAGCAACGGCTTTTCCCAGCATCGGCAGTTGGTCAAGGCCGATCAGGGGGGCAATATCATTGAGAGAAGAGGATAAATACATATTGACGTTTACTTTTTTATCAAGCCGTAACAGGGCGCTTACTTTGTTGTTCATTTTCTGGATAGCGGTTGTCAGCTGGTATTCAAGGCCATTTGTTGAGGTAATGGCTTGAATTTTTTCGATGAGATCCCCATGGATAATGACCAGTCCCATATAGGCATTTTTAAATTTAAGCTCATCACTTTCCATAATCCTGATCTGGATGGGCTGTATCCCGTAATCCTTGGCCATATTCCTGTTTTCATCCGTCTTATGAGTCAAAGAGCCTTCTTCCGGTGTGACATCATAAAATGTATAGTTAAAATATTTTCCCCCTTTTGCAGAGTATTCTTCCAAAAGGTCCTTAAGGTATCGTTCCGTATTGTTGTGGGGTGCCGGAAGGTTTTTTGAGAAAAACACTTTTATGCTCAATGGTTCAGAAAGAGTTGCTGCGACATCAATGCTGGCAGGTGACAAAGAATAGATCTGGTCTTTTGTAAGGTCTGCCCTGAAAAACAGGGTAAT
>JAGLNZ010000477.1 GCA_023139225.1 Desulfobacula sp.
TTGAAAAAATGAAAATGAAGATCACGCTCACAAAGTAAAGGATATCCCTGGAATCGATAATTCCTTTGGAGATATTGGTAAAGTGAGAAGTGGCACTGATGTATTCTATAATAGAAATAATTTTTGCCGGCATGAAAAATAAGAGCCTGTCAAGAATGGTTAAGGTAAAGCACAGGGCACAGCCAATAATGAAAGCAATGATCTGATTGCGTGTTAATGACGAAGCAAACAGTCCAAGGGAACAATAGGCACCAGCAAGAAAGATTGCGCCTATGTATCCGCCTATCACGGGCCCGGGATCAATTTCACCGATAAACGAGATAAAAATCGGATAAGAAATGGTTGGGATCAGCATGGAAACTGTAAATAATGTTGCAGCAAAAAATTTACCCAGAGCAATATCCGTAAAAGATACCGGCATGGTTAACAGGGTTTCATAGGAGCCGACATTTTTTTCTTCGGAAAACAGCCGCATGGTAATGGCGGGAATGATAAAAGAAAAAGTAATGGGTAAAAGAGAAAAGAAATCTCTTAAGTCAGCCCGGCCAAAAATAAAAAATGTAGAAAAGAAAAACCATCCCGTTACAATCAGGAATAACGATATCACAATATAGGCAATGGGTGAGATGAAATAATCCTTGAATTCTTTAATGGCGATGTTTTTTATCTGTTTCATGGTAGTTATGTATCCTCCCTTGTCAATTCCCGGAATATTTTTTCAAGGGCCTGGGATTCTTTGGAAAATTGGGTGATAATCCAGTCGGTTTCTTTTATTTTAAGGTAGATGTCTGATCGAAAATCCCTGTCACCTGAACTGGTGATCTCAAAAGAGACAAGATTTTCTTCAACAGGCTCGACATCTTTAACATCAAGGGTTGAATCAATGCCGGTCAACAGGGTTTTTGCATCATTTTGCAAAGCCCCTTTAAGAGATAGGCTGATAAATGAGCTTTGTTTTGCACTCAGCTTTAGATTGGCAGTGGTATCATCGGCCACCATTCTTCCTTTATTAATAATGGCAATCCTGTCACAGGTTGCCTCGGCTTCGCTCAGAATGTGGGTAGAAAAAACAATGGTTTTTTCTTTGCCTATGGTTTTAATGATATTTCTTATTTCAGCAATTTGGTTTGGGTCCAGGCCGGAGGTCGGTTCATCCAAAATTAAAATTTCAGGGTCCGTCATCATGGCCTGGGCAAGGCCGACCCTTTGTTTCAACCCTTTTGAAAGGTTGGCAATGGGCTGGGCCATAATGGAAGAAAGTCCGCAAAGATCTGATAACTGCTGGAAACGGTCGTAGCGTTTTTCCTTATCATCAATGCCTTTTATTTTGGCAACATATTCCAGGTAGTCATAGACGATCATATTGTGGTAAAGGGGGGCGGATTCGGGCAAATAGCCGATTAAGGATTTGATCTTGATGGTATCTTCCGGCATTTGAAAATCTTTTATTTTAATCGTGCCCGAACTCGGCCTGAAATATCCGGTTAACATTCTTAAGATCGTTGTTTTTCCAGCACCGTTTGGACCAAGAAGACCTAAAATTTCTCCTTTGCGAATCATCATGCTGACATTGTCTACAGCACAGAAGTCCTTATAGTACTTGGTCAGGTTTTGAACTTCAATCAACGTTTCCTCCTTAATGGTTTATAAGGGTTATAGGCTATTAGAATTTTTCTAAAACTTTGCTTTTCTCAATAAATTCAGCCAATTTCTTTTCTGTTTTTTGACAGGCAAATATTGCTTTTTCAATACGTCTGCAAAAAGGATCATCTTTACCAAGAATGCCGACGGCTTTTTTGTAAAGCAGTTTCCCCTGGTTAAAATGAGCAATAATTTCTTTTTGCAGGATTTTTCGTTCTTCATGTCTTAGCTTTTCAGCACTGATAATAGATTCAAGTTTTTTGACTGAATATTCAACAAGCGCATCCCGAGGGGTTCCATAAGCCTGGGAAATGGTTCCAAGCGCTTCAATGGTCCTGCGGCTTAATACAAAGGTTTTTTGTCTCCTGGGGATTTTTTTGAATTGTCTGATTTGAATGGTTTTTGCAAGGCTGTCCAAAGCGTCCAGATCTTCTATTATGTGATCAAAAAGAGATTTTTGTTTTATCCCCATGTGAATGGCAACAAGTCCGATGGCATCAATGGCTTTCTGGGAAAGTTTGAATGTTGCCCGGACAGATTGTTTTCCTCTCAGATCAAACATGGTTGATCCGGGAAATTGATCATCTATTTTTGACATAATGGGCTCCTTTCCAGAGTGTGTATTATTAATTTTGTTCTATTCAAAATAGTAATGAAAACGTTATAGGGCTCGAATTTTACAATAAAAAAATTCGATGATCAATGGGAAATATTAAAGATGACCGAAAAATAATCTAAAATTTATAAACAGACAAGACTTAAAGATATGACAAAGCTGCCGGCAAGAAAGTAAATTTCCTTTCCAGATGGTGTGAATTCAGGGTCAGTCCTGTCATCATTATAACATCTGGATTCCATAGCAAGGATAAGATTGTCAGCCAATAAGAATGTTTTTTTCAGTAAAGGCAGTACAAGGCCGATAATTTTTTTACTGGATTTTTTTTCAGGTCTCAGCATTGTTTCCAGCAAATAAAATCAGCTTGAAAAATAATAGCAATACTTTATTGGATATGATTTGTTCCTTTATTGTAAATTGAGTAATCATAAAAATAATTTATGTGGATATGGAGAGGCGTGAAGACTATAGTGCCATGCTCCTCTGGGACCTTTTAATAATAATTTTGTGGATGTAGAGAGCAGCTATAATCAGTCCTCCACCTATGATGAGGTTGGCGTAATTAATATTTTGGCCCCAGAGCAGAAAATTGACGATGAGCCCTAAAGGGACTACGGCGTTGTTCATGATAGCAAGAATTCCAGAATCTACCTGTGTGGCTCCTCTGTTCCAGAGGAAATATCCTAACCCTGAAGCTACTACTCCCAACCATATCAGTACGGCCCACTGTGTGATGTCAGGTGTGATCTTGGCTGTGTTGCCAAAGAGCAGGAATGCCACCGCAGAGATTGCCAGAGCCCCAAAGTGAAAGTAGCCAAAGATCGTAGATTGTTTGATATTCTTGAGTTCGTCATTCTCCAACAGTTTTTTGTAGAGTACCTGTCCTAAAGCAAAGCAGATATTGGCTCCCTGTACCATCATGAATCCAGTGAAGAATCCTTCATTGATATGTGAGGATTTGATCACATAAGCCCCTGTTACAGCAAGGCCTGCTGTGAGGAGATAAAGGGGGTTGAACTTACCTTTGAGCAGGTCATAGATGACAGTCACATACAGAGGGGTAAAGATCGTAAAGAGCAATACTTCCGGCACAGAGAGGAAGAGAAAGGATTTGTAGAAAAAGATATACATCATCCCGATTTGGACGATACCGATACCCATGATTTTAAGCTTAAATCTGTTGGGCAGTCTGAAGTTGGTAAAAGGGATAAATATCAACGAAGCTAATACCACACGGATCAGCACTGCAAAGTAGCTATCAAGCTTGCCAGCAAGATATACACCGATAAAAGAAAACGAAAATGCCCATATAAATGTCACCAGAGATAAAAGTCTCATTTTTATCCTTATTTTTTTCTAAATTAGTCGTTAATTGAATTTTTATGTATAAAAACAATCTCCGTAGATTATTTTTTGTGTTTTTCCTGTCTTATCTTTAATAATTAAAGTACCGGTCTCCTCAACATCAATG
>JAGLNZ010000478.1 GCA_023139225.1 Desulfobacula sp.
CACCCATTTTGGATATTGCCGGGATATTTTTCACAAGGCTTTATCCAGACATATAAAAGGGGAAGTTATCATTCTTAATCCCAACGAAAGAATGGCCGACCAGGTAATGGAAGACCAGGCCAAAACAGATGTTTTTTCTCCTGACATAGACATGCAGGTTGTCTCAAGGGTTTTTTGGGAACCAGAAAGAATTGAGGCCTATGTAAAACTTTTGAAAAATATTTCTCCACAAGCGGTCAAGGCGCTGGCCGGCTATAAATGGAATCCGGATCTGTTTGAAGTTTAAGATTTATTTTAACATCATATATTGAAAGGTTTTAAAATTACATGAAAAAAATATTAATTATCACAGGTCCGGCAGGTGATGCTCAGGGGTGGGGGGATATCAACGTCACCCAAAGTGTTAAAAAGGCCATTGATGATTCCGGAAAAAATGCAACAATTGCCTTTGTTAATACTATGGAAGAATTTTACTCAAGCCTTGAAAAAAATGAATTTGATATTGCCTGGAGTGCTCTTTATCATATTTCCGGCAAGTCAGAGACCATTGGCATGAGCGAGGGTGATGAAAAATGGGTTGCTGATATTTTTGATGATAAGGGTATCCCCTATATCGGACCAGATGCAAAAACCATGAAGGAATTGATCCATAAAACCACCACCCACTCGATATTGGACAGCAAGAATATTGCAGTTCCCTATCACTATCAGCTTACAACATCCGATCTTATTCCTGACATTGCTTATCCTGCCTTTGTAAAACCCAGCTATGAGTCAAGATCTGTGGGCATCAGTGATGAAAGCGTGGTTCATTCACCCCAGGAGCTTCAAAAAAGAATAGACTACATTGAAAACAATTTTGAACAGCCTGCCCTGGTGGAAGAATATCTGCCTGGAACCGAATATACTGTCCTGATGCTGGGTAATGGCAGGCATCAAAAATTTTTGCCCGGTAAAGTCGTGGTTGATCCTTCCATGTTTGGGAAATATCCCATCCTGAGAAGTGATTTAAGAGGAGTTGGCGTAACAAAGATAGAAACAGTTTCCCAAAAAAAAGAAGAACTGATTGAACTTTGCCGCCAGGCCATGGAAGCATTGAACTGCCTGGACCATGTCAGGGCTGACATGCGCCTTGATGCCGATGGCAAACCCAAAATAATTGAAGTGAACGGAATACCCGGTTTAAAACCTGTGAAAAGCTGGAGCCCGCAAATATTTTCCCTGAATTATCCTTCTCCTGATGGCCCGATAGAAGACTATCGAAAACTTATCGACCATATTGTAACCTCTGCTTTGGCACGTTACAATTTATAATAATGCACGAAATGTTTGAAACAAAAAAAATAAAAGGGACAGACCCTCTGGGAGGATTTGCTTATCATCTTGATTTTTCTCTTCCATATATAGCCGTTGCCGTCCATAGCGGACATGATGTCAGAAAGGAATTGCTTCCCTTTATGGCCCTTGATTCCGGTCAGCGAAAATTTGAAGAAGATACTGCCACCGATTTGATGATCAAAAATCTGGGCAATTCTGTCTGGGCCCTTGAATCAAGGGCTGTCTATGATCTTAACCGTTCCCGGGACATGGCACTGCCACTGACACCTGCAAAATTCTGGGGTACCCGGGTATACAAAACCTTGCCCACACCTGAAATGAACCGCAAAAGTCTGGAAAACCATGACGCTTTCTACAGGTTCATGGAAATCTGTATTGCCACCATACTGGATCATTTTGGTGTCTGTATTGTATATGATATTCATTCCTATAATATATCCCGCCAGCAGGATAAAGGGATCAAATATCCTCCTGTTTTTAATCTTGGCACAGCGCTTCTGGACAAATCAAAATGGGAAAAGGCCATTGAATTATGGCTGGAACAGCTTGATGCCATATCTTTACCCGGAATAAAGACAACTGTGGCCGAAAACCTTGTATTTTCCGGTAAGGCAGAATTTTGCAGACGACTTTGCAGCCTGGATGAACGCATCCTGGTTCTTCCCACTGAAATATCCAAGGTCTATATGGATGAAAAAAACGGAAATATTTATCCGGATGTACTTTTGGCAGTCAAAAACGGGCTTAAGAAGGCCATTTTAACCCATATTAAGCTGCTAAAAAAATTAAACCGCTTTTAAATACCAATCTCCCGGAATTTAAAAGCGGTTCGTTTCAACAGTTTGGTTTAAAAACTCAGCTTTTTTTCCAGGCTTTTTTTAACATCTTCATCCCTGTAGGACAACACATTGACAGGAGATCTTTTAAAGACCTTCCCGGCAACAGCACCCATAATACCGTTTTTCAGGTTGGCACGCCCCCTTGTTCCCATGACTACAAGATCAGGTGCTTCTTTATTGATCACCTTTAATATCTCATCCACCGGCTTTCCAATCTTGAACAGGACTTTAACACTTTCCCTGTCAATCCCGGCCTCATCCGCCATTTTGTTAAGCTTTTGTTTCCTGTCTTTGCGTATTACTTCAACATAGTGTTCTGCATCAACATCATAGCCCATGGAAACGATACTTTCCACTGATTCAATATCCCTTGAATTAATGATGCTTAAAACAATAAGCCTGGCATCATTCTTCAAAGCGACTTGTGCCGCACAATTTAAAACACCTTGTGAATAATCTGTAAATGCAAGGGGGACAAGAATTTTTTTAATATCATCCAATTGCTTTCTCCTTTACATATTATTAAAAATCACCAAAAGCTTCTTTGGCTGTCTTTGCCTCTTCCTGAGGAATTCTCGGTCTCTGCATCAGATAGAGGATTCCAAAAATAATCAGGGCGACAGGATAAATATAGTAACGCTGATCATGGGGCAATCCAACCAGGGATGCAATGGCATCAGGTCTCATGGCACAAATGGTAACACTTAGAAATAAAGGAACTTCCCATATCCTGTTTCGTGCTACAAACCATCCCTGGGTTGCCGATGCAAAGGCAAAATTGCCAATACATGCCATGACAAAAATCAGTATTCCCTGGGGCCAGGACGTAATATTGTGCAGGATCAAATCAGAATTGAATATGAACATGAATGGCAGGATTGCCGTTCGAATATCATACATGAACCCCTGAAGGCCCGTAGCAATGGGTGGCGACTTTGCAATGGCTGCTGCAGCATAGGCGGCAAGCCCCACAGGCGGTGTATCATCTGCAAGAATTCCAAAATAAAAGCAGAACAGATGGGCACTCATTAACGGCACAAACCATTCCTGGGCACCGGCTATGGATACAATTGCAGGGGCTGTCAAGGAAGCCATGACAATATAGGTTGCCGTTGTGGGCAGTCCCATTCCAATAATCAAACTTGCAATGGCAGTGATGACCAGCATAAGATATACATTACCACCGGAGACGACATCAATAATTTCTGTTATAAGGCCTCCAAGTCCCAGTGCCACAACGCCGACAATAATACCTGCGGCTGCAGTTGCAAGAGCCACTGAAACCATATTGCGGGCACCTGATGCAAGGGCTGAAAAAATATCAACCCCGGCCTGCTTGATTGCAGGCACAATGGGTTGTTTGGCTATAAACGCCTTGACAGGTCCCTGGAACATCATCACAATAGCCATCAGCCAGATAGCGTGAAACGCGGCAAGTTCGGGAGAATGTCTGACTACAACCAGCTCATAAAGCAGTAAAGCAATGGGAATTAAAAAATGAAGCCCGCCTACAAGGGTTTTAAAAAAAACAGGCAGTTCGCTTCTGGACATACCCCTTAACCCCAGTTTGGATGCTTCAATATGGGTAATATAGAACAATGCGGCATAGGAGGCAAATGCCGGGATGGCAGCAGCCTTGATTACTTCCACATAAGGGACATTTACATATTCGGCAATAATAAAAGCAGCAGCGCCCATGATAGGAGGTGCCAATTGTCCGTCCGTACTTGCAGCAACCTCCACCGCAGCAGCCTTGGTAGCCGGATAACCCACCTTTTTCATCATGGGTATGGTAAATGTTCCAGTGGTAACAATATTTGCAATACTGGAACCTGATACCATTCCGGTAAGCCCGCTTCCAAGTATGGCAGCCTTTGCAGGACCACCCTTGAAACCACCTAAAAGACTTAAGGCAAGCTGAATAAAATAACGACCTGCCCCTGCCTTATCCAGCATGGCACCAAAAAGAACAAACAGAAAAACAATGGTTGCGGAAACATCAAGTGGAATACCATAAATGCCTTCTGTAGACATGGTCATCTGCCCCACAAACCGGTTTAATGATACCCCTTTAAACGCGATGAGATCCGGCATATACGGCCCCAAAAAGGCATAAAGACAAAAACAGATGGCAATAATGGGAAGTGCGGGTCCTATCACCCTTCTGGCTGCCTCAAGAAGCATTATGGTCAAAATGATGCCAACGACAATATCCCTTTGAATCGGCGCACCATACCGCGTGGTTATGCCTGCATAATCCAGCACAAGATAAAGGGCTGCAAGGCATGCGATAATGGCTAGGGCATAATCAAAAACAGGAATT
>JAGLNZ010000479.1 GCA_023139225.1 Desulfobacula sp.
TCTTCTTCCTCTGCCATTTTCCTGGCAAGTTCCAAACCCTCATCAATTTCTTGAACTTCAGTATCGCTCATATTTTTCACCCAATTCAGAACAGCAGTGGAAAAGACATGTTAATCATGCATCTTTTCCACTGCTAATACATTAAAAGCAGTTAAAAAAATCTAACTATTTCAAGCCTACTTCTTTGTAATACTTCATTGCGCCCGGGTGAATCGGAGCTGAAAGACCAGTGAGCATTGCCTCTTTAGTGAGACCGGCATAGGCAGGATGCAGTTTTGCAAAATCTTTAAAATTGTCAAATACTTCTTTTGTAACGGCATAAACCACGTTATCAGGCACTTTTGCTGATGTGACAAAGGTGGCTTTCACACCAAATGTCGGAACGGATGCTTCTTTGTTCGCAGCACCGGGATAATTTTTCATCAATGTTGCAGCCGTTGCATAGTAAGGATATTTTTCCAAAAGACTGTCAATATTCTTAATGGGGACAAATTTTATTTTGCGGGTTCCGGAAGTGGCTTCCTTATAATATCCTGAAGGATGTCCGACAGTATAGAACGCGGCATCAATTCTTCCGTCCTGAATCAGTCCGGGTGCTTCGGCAGCTTTTAAGCTTTCTGCATGAAAATCTTTTTCCCAGTTTAACCCATTGGCCTCAAGCGCATCAATGGCGTTCTGACGATATCCCGATCCAATATTCCCGACATTGACCCTTTTTCCTTTAAGATCGGCAAGGCTGTTAATGTTGGCATCTACAGCCGCAATAAGGTCGACTGTTTCTGCATGGATGGAAAATACTGCGCGCAAATCTGTCTGCGGTCCTTTGTCTTTCCAGTCAGCAATCCCCTTTGTGGCCTGATATTGACGATCAGACTGGGCAACACCGAATTCAAGATCACCGGCCATGATTGCATTGATATTAAAAACAGATCCGCCGGTAGATTCAACGGTGCATCGGATGCCATATTCATCTTTTTTCCTATTAACAATCTTGGCAATCGCACCACCAGTCGGATAATAAACACCGGTAATACCTCCGGTACCGATTGTTACAAAGGATTGCTGCGGTTTGCTACTCTTTGAGGCAGCAACTTTTTCATCTTCTTTTTTTTCACCACAACCTATAACCAATGCCAGTGTTGCTAGTAAAATCACGAATAGTGTTAACAATTTAACCTTTTTCATATTCTTCTCCTTATTAGTTAATATTTTGTAAAAAATGTTAATGAAATAAAAAAAATAGTTATTCCATCAACCACTATATGTTTCCTCCTTTCATTCGAATCCGTTTTTCCGATCTATTAGAAAAAATTTTAAACAAGGGCTTTTCATAAAAACCAGGCAATTGATAAATCAAATTTCTATCCGGATCAGAATCAGTTTCAAAAATTTTCCACTCACCATCCAGTTTCGCCTCAACCCACATATGCCCATTGCTAATAGCAGCATAACACTCAATATTAAAAGAGATTAACATTGACGATAACAACAAAGAAAGACCTTTGCAATCACCTTTATGAATTTTAAGAGTTTGAGCAACGGTTGGCCAGGCTTCAGGCATGGAAAAATACTTGAAATGATGAATGATATAGTTAAAGCATATAATTGCTTTTTCAGTATTAGACTGATTCTGAGTAATAACTTCATCTGCAATTGTATGGGCCAATTCCGGATTTATTAAATTTTGAATAAGTGTTACGCCAGAGTCTGAATCGACCAGATATTCGCAATTACCATAGGACTGAGAATATATTTTATTTATATTTTTCTGATTTTCTTGAATATATTCTATATAATCCCCCCTGGTCTGGGAATCAAAGATTGCTTCCAAAGGATAATTTTCTTTATTTGAAGGTGACAGGGCGCAACCTGAAAACAGGTGTATCGCAGCCCAATACGTACATCCGAGCATCCAAAAATTTAATGGTATATCTCTTATCGCTTTCAAGAATATCCCTTTTTACTGCAAAATTTGAATATTTCACCAACAAGGCACTTATGATTAACTATCA
>JAGLNZ010000048.1 GCA_023139225.1 Desulfobacula sp.
GAGAGTAGAACGCTGCCGGATTATTTTTTTAAAAGGCCCTGTGCATTAAATGCAATGCACAGGGCCTTTTTTGTTTTTTTGTTCTGTTAATATCGATATCAATTTTCAGAATTTCTTTAAGGGCTCTTAAATTTATTTACAAGTAAGTTGACTATTGGATTTTGGGATAAAATAAATTCAAAGACATGTTGTGGATAAGTTATTTATTCAATATAGGCATTATCCAGGCAATACTTCCAAGACAACCAGAGTCAAGCGGGATACACAGATCAGTTGATCTTTATTATTCTTAATATCAATGTCCCAGATTTGTGTTGTTTGTCCTAGATGGATTGGCTTGACCTTTCCTGTAACAAATCCTTTGGTGATACTTTTGATATGATTGGCTTTGATTTCAATGCCCACGCTGTAATGATCTTTATCAAGCGTCATATGCGATGCCATACTGCCAAGGGTTTCAGCAAGGACAACAGAGGCGCCTCCGTGAAGGATACCTAAAGGCTGAATAGTTCTTTTATCTACAGGCATGGTCGCTTTAATGAAGCGATCACTCATTTCAATAAACTCGATCCCTACGTTTTCAACAATGGATTCTTTTGCAAACCGGTTGATTTCTTCAAGACTGTAATTTTTCTTCCAGATTCTACCCATTTCTTGCATTTTATTGAAAATAGCCTCCTATTTGTGGTTTTTAAAAAACGGTCTCATAACATGCTTAAATATTTTCCAGCCAATAATAAGGGCAATGATGAAAATGATCAAGATGATGATCATAATACTAAAACTTGTCATGGCACCATTCCTTTAGCTCCTGCCTGCTCATGGCTTTTAATCTCCAGTTAATAAGATTACTCTCACCGCCAGTAATCATCGCCTCACTATTCGGGCTTTTTTTGCAGTTGGGTGGTGGCCTTGATTATTTGCTTGGTAATTTCCAAATAGTTTTCTTTTGTTTCAATCGTAAGACCCTCTAAAATTTGATCAATGGCTTTGTCTTTATCTTTTTCGATCTGCTTTAAAGTCTGTTGACCATTTTTTGTAATTGCAAGCATGGTTACCCGTTCATCTTTGAGATCAGATTTCCTTATGATAAACTCATTTTGTTCAAGCCGCTTGGCTAATCCGGTCATATTCGCTCCGGGTGTCAGCATGATTTTTCCCACAACACTGATTTTATTTTGACCTCCTTTTGATGCTTCAAGCACCCTAAGGATATTGTACTGGGGAAAAGACAGGCCATATTTTTTAAATATAGTGGATTGACTCCGTTTGAAATTTTCTGCTGCCCGGACAATGCCCATCATTACCTTTTCATCAAAGGTCAGGTCATTATCATAATTTGTTTCACCCATTGAAACATTTCCTTTTGTTTGGTTTTTTTGATGCTGAAACAACATAACAGTTTCGATTTTAAATTGCAAGGATTTATTGACTATCAATTTATTGATAATAAACTTATTGACTAAATTTTATTTGCCTGTTATTTTGCCTATTGTTGGAGATTTCAATCAACGACACAGACCGATCGTTTTTGCCGCGATGCGGTGTGCGTCGAGCAACCTGGACCTAAGTGCTTAACCTGGAGGTATATCATGGCGACTTCAAAAACAACGATTCATAAAACAACCACTTGGTCTCCCGGACCTGGATGCCACGGCGGATGCGGGGTTCTGGCCCATGTAAAAGATGGCAAATTGCTGAAAATCGAAGGAGACCCGGATCATCCCATGAACCAGGGCCGTCTGTGTGCCAGAGCCCTTGCCATGACCCAGTATATCGATCACCCGGACAGGCTGCGGTACCCGGCCAAGCGGGCCGGCAAAAGAGGGGAAAACAAGTGGGAACGCATCAGCTGGGGCGAAGCCTTTGATCTGATTGAAGCCAAAATGAAGAAAATACGAAAAGAACATGGTCCGGAAAGCATGATCTTTAATGTGGGAACGGGCAGGGATATTTATGCCTGGGTCTGTATGCTGGCATATGCATACGGCAGCCCCAACGTCATGTTCGGACTGACAGGACAAGCCTGCTACGGTCCACGACTTGCTTCTGTTGCCACGGTACAGGGAGATTTTTCTGTATTTGATGCGGCCCAGTGGTTTCCCGAGCGATTTGACCATCCCGGATATGAAGTGCCGGAATGCATGATTATCTGGGGGTATAATATTCATGCAACCTGTCCGGATAACCTGTTCGGCCATTGGATCACGGATCTGATGAAAAAAGGTACCAAAATTATCTGTATCGATCCACGGCTTTCCTGGTTCGGATCCCGAGCCAAGTATCATTTAAGACTGAGACCGGGAACGGACTCTGCACTGATTATGGGATTTTTAAATGTGATCATCACAGAAGAACTCTATGATAAAAATTTTCTGGAAAAATGGACCAATGGCGCCCATCTGATCAGAAACGACACCAGCAAACTGCTGCGTGAAAGCGACCTGGTTGAAAATGGAGCTCCAAAAAATTTTGTGGCATGGGATTCGACCGGTAACACCACGATTGTATGGGATGCTGCACAGGTGGCCTACAGGGATATCAAAGCAACCCCTTGTGTCAGTGGTGAATACACGGTTGAACTCTGGACGGGAGAGCGTATTGTCTGTCATACGGCATGGGATGAATTCTGCAATGAAGTGAACAAGTATCCTTTGGAAACGGTTGAGAAAATCACCGGTGTCCCTGCCGATGACATCAAAAAATCAGCGACGTTTTATGCCAAGGCAAAACCTGCTGCGGTTCACTGGGGTGTTGCTGTTGATATGACGCCTGCTATCACCCCGCTGGTGACCGGAATTTCAGCACTCTGGGCCTTAACCGGGAATCTGGATATCCCGGGCGGGAATGTCTTTGCCCGTTTTGCCTTTGACGTTGTGTCCTATGCCCTGCCCGGTACCAAAGGGCCGATCAAGTTAAAAACCGAAGAGATGGACAAACCCCGTATTGGCGCGGATAAGTTTATGCCTCTGAATAAATTTTACTGGCGCTGCCAGACAGACATGACACTGGACCAGATTTTTACGGAAAAACCCTATCCCATCAAAGGGATGTGGATTCAGACGGCCGGGATCATGCAGGGGCTTGGTATGGACCCGAAAAAATGGCGGTCAGCATTGGATAAGCTTGATTTTATCGTTGCAGTAGATGTGTTTCATACACCAACGACCCAGCTTGCAGATGTCGTGCTTCCAGCCGGTACCTTTCTTGAAAAAGACAGCTTCCGGTCATGGTGGGTGCCCCTTCAAACCATCAACAAAGTGATGAAGGTAGATGAATGCCTTCCGGATATGGAAATCAATTTTGAGCTGGCCAAACGGTTTGATCCGGATTTTAAATTTGAAACCCTTTACGATCTCTACGATGACATTTTAAAGCCGTCCGGAATGACGTTCAAGGAACTTCAGGAAAAAGGATGGGCCTATCCGCCCGAGGGCAGTTCCAGCTGCCCCTATCACCGATATGAGAAAGGGCTTTTAAGGCCGGATAAAAAACCGGGATTCAGAACGCCCACTGGTCTTTTTGAACTCTATTCCACATTGCGGGAAGAATGGGATTTGGAACCGATGCCCCATCATGAAGAACCGCCCTTTACCCCTGTCAGCCGCCCGGACCTGGCCAAAGAATATCCGTTAATCCTCTCTACAGGGAGACGATCTCCTGCATTCTTTCATACCGAACATAGAAATATCCCCTGGTTAAGAGACATTGATCCTGACCCGATCCTCGAGATTCACCCGGAAACTGCTGAACAAAACAAAATCGGAAATGGGGAATGGGTCTGGATTGAAAACTGGATGGGTCGGGCCCGGTTCAAGGCGAAATTGACCCCGGTTGTTCCGGAATGGATGGTCATGGCAGCCCATGGCTGGTGGTTTCCTGAAAAAAAAGCTGCTGAACCCTCTCTTTATGGGATGTGGGAATCAAATGTAAACCAGATGATCCCGATGAATGAATACGGTAAAGACGGTATGGGGGCTCCCATCAAACATTCCATGTGCAAAATCTATAAATGTCAGCCAGGGGAGGTAACCCATGAGTAAAAAACATGAATACGGCCTGTTAATCGACTATGAATACTGCACCGGATGCTACTCCTGCCAGGTGGCCTGTGCCCAGGAATATAACTGGCCGGCAGGAATGGGAGGAATTCGTGTCAATGAGATTATCCAGAAACTTCCCAAGGGAAAGCATTACCTGACTTATCTGCCGTTTCCAACAGAACTATGCGTCCTGTGCAAGCCAAGAACAAAAAAAGGGTTGCCACCGGCATGTGTGAAACACTGCATGTCCGGCTGCATGACATATGGTGCTGTTGAAGATCTTGCAAAAGAGATGACAAAAAAACCGAGAATGGTCCTCTGGGTGCCAAAGTAAGCCCAGGCTGCAATGAAGCATATCGGGGAATTTAGTGGAGAAAAGAGATGGAAAGAAAATATCCAAATTTATGTCAATCGATTAAAATAGGTAATATTTACTTTAGAAATAGAATGTTTGGCGCACCAATGGGTGGGACTGATATTACAGCAGATTGTACTATAGGTCCAAAATCAACGGCATTTTACGAATTGCGAGCCAAAGGTGGCGTAGCAAATGTAACGGTTAGCGAGCTTGTGGTTCATCCAGAGACAGAAGCGTCACATATGTACCACTTGGATTTGCAAACGGTAAATTCGTTAGCAAGCTTCACTTATACAGCAGATGCAATTAGACGACATGGAGCCATTGCCAGTGTAGAATTATCACATTCAGGGCAATATGCCGGAACCTATTTGATTGATAAAGATAAAAAGCGAGATATGGCACAATGGGGACCAAGCAAAGGAAAGAGACCTGATGGCCTCGAAGTCAAGGAATTAACTGAAGAACTCATTCAAGATATAATTAAAGCCTATGGTGAAAAAGCAGCTTTGGCAAAAAAAGCCGGATTTGAAATGGTTATGGTACATGGTGGACATGGGTGGCTGATCAATCAATTTTTATCACCGTATTTTAATAAAAGAAAAGATAAGTATGGTGGTAGTTTAGAAAATCGTATCCGTTTTGCCAGTGAAATTATAACGAGTATTAGAAAAGCTGTTGGACCAGGATTCCCCATTGAATTTAGAATGAGTGGCTCTGAATTATTTGAAGGTGGCTATGATCTAAAAGATGGTATCCAAGTAGCAAAGTCTATAGAAGATAAAATCGATTTATTGCATGTTTCAGCAGGTACATATCACCGTGGTTTTGGTAAAACACATCCATCTATGTTTTTACCACATGGACCTAATGTTTATCTGGCAGAAGAAATCAAAAAACATGTAAGTATCCCGGTAGCAACGGTTGGTGGATTAAATGATCCTGAAAAAATGGAAGAAATTATTGCTTCAGGAAAAGCGGATATTGTCGTTATGGCAAGAGCGTTACTGGCAGATCCTGAATTACCTAAAAAAGTAATGAGGAACAAAGAGGATCAAATCATACATTGCTTAAGATGTTTTACATGTATGTCAGAAAGAGCAGAAACGTCTACCAGACGTTGTACGGTAAACCCACTCATCGGTCGAGAGATGGATGGCCTTGAAATTGTAGAGGCTGCAAAGAAAAAGAAAGTTTTAGTTGTTGGTGCAGGTCCTGGTGGCTTACAGGCGGCAGTAACTGCTGCCAGAAGAGGTCATAAAGTAATTCTTTGTGAAAAAAGTAATGAAGTAGGTGGTATTTTAGTTGGTGAACAAGCGTTACCTTTTAAGTATGAAATGTATAGATTAGGCGTTACATTAGGCAAAATAGCCCAAGAAGAAAATGTAGAAATACGATTAAAGACAGCAGTTGATCAGGCATATGCAGAGAAAGAAAATGCTGATGTTGTAATCGTTGCAGCTGGTTCGGAGCCGTTTTTACCACCAATTAAAGGATTAAATCAAGATCATGTTTTCATCGTTAATGAATATCATCACAACTTAGATCAAATTCAAGATCAAGTTGTTGTTCTTGGTGGTGGATTAGCCGGTTGTGAGATAGCACTTCATCTATCGATAGAGGGAAAAGAAGTGAATTTGATTGAAATGAATGATGCACTGGCACCAGATGCAAATATCCGTCACAGGCCATTATTATTAGAAGAAATTGAAAGGTGTGGGATTAGCGTTTATAAAAACCATCTCGGCCTGAATATATCTGAAAATGGTGTCGTGTGTAAAAATCAAGCAGGTGAAGAATTACTAATAGAAGGTGAAACAATTATTTGTGCTTTGGGTCAAAAACCAAGAAGAGATGTAGTGGAGCAGCTTGTGGATGCAGCTCCAATTGTAATGATAGTTGGAGACTGCGCAAAGGTATCAAATATTACAACGGCCATCTATCAAGGACATCATGCAGGAATGGATGTATAAAAGCATCCCTGTATTTATCCCTAATGTCAACAAACTCCATATGGAAATATTAAATCCATATGGGATGCCTTTGAGGCCGCCAACGGAATTTGTTTTTTAAGGGCTGAATACCGAATATTTTCAAACGGTTAATGAAAATTGAAACCTATTGGAAACAAATCGCCAGGTTTTGAAAAATAATTATTGACAGCTCATTTATTGACATGTTATTTAGTTATTTATCAGGCGGTAAAAAAAACTAACGCTTGTTAGAATTTATAAAAAATAACCACCCGTAAAACGTTCAGACGGTTTTCCGGTAACACGAAAGAGGGCAAAAATGAATATAGCCGATAATTTAAAAGCCGCTGCCTTCCACTTCCCCGATCATCTGGCTTTGATTGATGAAAATCGCCAATTAACATACCGGCAATTGGATACAAAAGCCGATCAAATTGCAGGCTTGCTCACCCAACTTGGGGTGTTACCCAGAGATCATGTTGCCATTTGCCTGCCCAATTCCTGCTCGTGGATTGCTTACTATTTTGGTATTCTAAAAATCGGTGCTGTGGCTGTTACCTTGCCCCATTCAATGACCAAAAGCGAACTGGCACCTGTCCTGGAGGATTGCAAGCCCAAAATACTGTTTACAGACACGACAAAATCATCCGATATCGGTGAAAAATCATTTATCTCACACATAATTACCGAGCCTTTTGATCAAGCGTATTCAACCCTGATCTCCAATAGCTGCGATGTATTTAACACTGTTGACAGGGAGCCGGAAGACACGGCCGCCATCCTTTACACAGGTGGAACAACGGGTGTTCCCAAAGGCGTGATGCTGAGCCACTGGAATATTATAGCATCGGCATTTAATGTTGCACACAATGAAAGGTCTATCCATACAGACCGGGCACTTTGCTTTTTACCACTCAATCATGTTTTTGCCCAGGTTCATATTATGAATTCAACCGTATTAAGCGGCGGCGGACTTGTGCTCCAGTCATCGTTTAATATGACCGCATTTCTTGATGCCATTACAGAATTTGATGTGACCAAACTGTATTCTGTCCCCACCGTTTATACCAGACTGCTCTCTCTTGAGGGCTTAAAAGAAAAATTAAAACCGGTTCGATATTGTTTTTCTGCCGCCGCCAGTATGGCCAGAGAACTGGTCAGGGAGTGGAAGAAAAGAACCGGATTAAATATTTTTGAAGCCTATGGGATGACAGAAAGTGCATCCATGGTGACCTACAACCATTATTATTCTCACGTTGTCGGATCTGTAGGGACGTCTGTGAACGGTGTCGAAATTCAGATTCGCGATAAAAAAGGCAATGTGCTGGGTGAAAACCAGAAAGGCGAAATCTGCATATCAGGCCCCAATATCATGAAAGGGTATCTTAACCGACCCGAAGAAACAAAGATGTCATTCTGGGGCAGATGGTTCCGATCAGGTGATGTAGGAATTATTGATGACAGATCATACCTGTATATTGTCGACCGGATCAAGGAACTCATCATCACAGGTGGAGAGAATGTTGCCCCAAGGGAAGTTGAAGAGGTTCTGTATGAACGCCATGAGGTTGAAGAATGTGCGGTTATAGGGCTTCCTGACAAGGAATATGGGGAACGGGTTGTTGCCTATATTGTTCCAAGGCAGGGACAAAATATAGATCCTGCAGAACTTAAAGCCTATCTTAAAATTCATCTGTCACCTTTCAAAGTGCCTAAGGAATTTATTGCGGTTTCGAATCTTCCCAAAAGCAGTTCAGGTAAATTGCTGAAAAGAACCTTAAAAGAACAGGTATTAAATGATGCAGCTCATCGCAGATAGAAAAGATATTGATTTTGTTCTTCATGAGCAATTTGAACTCAGTCAACTTAGTCGGCATGAAAAGTTCAGTGATTTCAACAAAACCGTCATTGATATGATTGTCAATGAAGCTCGGAATCTGGCTATTAAAGAAATTTTGCCGACAAATTCAATTGGAGATAAAACCGGCTGCAGTTATGAAAACGGACGTGTAACCATGCCTTCTGAATTTAAGGCTGCCTGGTATCAGCTTGAAAAAGGTGAATGGTTTGCACCGGCCCAGGCACCTGAATGGGGAGGCCAGGGAATTCCTGAAACATTGAATGTGGCAACTCAAAATTATCTGTTTGGGGCAAACCTGTCACTGTTAATGGTTGCAGGCTTAAATCATGCCGCCGGAAAAATCATCGAAACGTTTGGGTCTGACCGGCAAAAAAAATACTACCTGAAAAATCTGTATTCCGGAAAATGGAGCGGCACCATGGTATTGACCGAAGCTGAATCCGGATCAAACCTGGGAGATTTAACGACATCTGCCACAAAAAACGAAGATGGCACATATTGCCTTTCCGGAAATAAAATTTTTATCAGCGGCGGTGACCATGACATGACTGAAAATATTGTTCATCTGGTCCTGGCAAGAATAGAAGGAGCACCAAAAGGCAGCCGGGGAATTTCTTTATTTGTTGCACCAAAATTCCTGGTAAATGATGACGGCAGCCTGTCGGAACAAAATGATATTGTTTGCACCGGAATAGAAGAAAAAATGGGGCTTCATGGCAGCCCGACCTGTTCCATGGCACTGGGTAGCCGGGGGAAATGTATTGGCACACTCATCGGCAAAGAAAACAAAGGGCTTTCCATCATGTTCCTGATGATGAACAAAGCCCGTTTGATGGTGGGCTCACAGGCCCTTTCCTGTGCATCTTCAGCGTATCTTTATGCATTGGACTATGCAAGAAACCGTATACAGGGGTCAGTTCCCGGGGAATCAGGAAAAAAATCCATAGCCATTATCCAACACCCGGATATTCGCCGAATACTGTTGACCATGAAAATGTATACGGAAGGTATAAGAAGCCTTCTGTGTTATATCGCCAATCTTGAAGATAAAAAGAAGCTAACAGAAAACGTTGCTGATAAAGTCAGATATCAAAACCTGATTGATATACTGATACCGGTTGCCAAAGGATATGTAACGGATAGGGCACTTGATGTCTGCAACATGGCAGTACAGATTTTCGGCGGGTATGGGTATACCACCGAATTTCCTGTGGAGCAGTTATTGCGAGATGTCAGGATCACGACTATCTATGAAGGGACAAACGGTATCCAGGCCATGGATCTTTTGGGTAGAAAGCTTTTCCATAGAAAAAAAGAATTGTACAAGAACTTAATAGATGAAATTGATATCACCCTAAACAGAGCAAAAGCAACCCCTGCACTGGAGCAAATGGCCCAAACGCTTGACAATGCACTGACCAAATTGGAGCAGGTGGTGAACAAAATCGATCCGGCTCTTCAGGATCAGGATGTTCTTTTGTCATATGCCTTTGCCTCCCCCTTTTTAGAGGTCACAGGAGATATCGTTATGGCATGGATGCTCCTTTGGCGGGCAACCATCGCCCAGGATCGTATCGAAAACAAACCTCGCAAAAAAGAACTTGATTTCTACGCGGGACAAATAAAATCAGCACAATTTTTCATAGGCAGTATTCTGCCGGTGACTTTAGGAAAAATGGCGTCAATTATTACTTTTGACGGCGCAGCAATAGAAATTTCCGATACCTCTTTTGGGGGGAAATAGCAAAGGGTCTAAGGGATGATGTCATTCATAGAAAAAACCGCTATTCATATCGGTCAAATCATAACCATATTTTAGGAGGTATTGCCATGAAAAGCATTACAAAAACAAGTGTTCTTTTCTTAATCGGATTATTTCTGCTTTTATCCACATCCCCTGTTGTTGCCAAAACAATTAATTTAAGATTTTCAAGTCCCTTTCCCACCATGCAGACCATTACCGGAAAAATCATTCAGCCCTGGATTGATGAAATTAACAAAGCCGCTGAGGGTAAAGTTCATATCAAATTATATCCGGCAGGCGCACTTGGAAAAGCCCCAGGTCAATTTGACGTAGCCGAAAAAGGTCTGGCTGATTTTTCATATCATCTGGCCGACTATACCCCCGGCCGGTTCCCATTGACATCCGTGTTCTCCCTGCCCTTTATGCCTCCTTCGGGTGAAAAAGTCTCTGAAGCCATGTGGAAAACCTTTCAAAAGGAAGCAAAATATCGGGAAGAATACAGTAAGGTCAAGGTATTGGCACTGTTTGGGCATCGAGGCGGAAATTTCTATACTGCTAACACACCCATTAACACCATGGCAGATTTCAAAGGGCTGAAAATTAGAACAGCCAATCCTTCCATCAGCAAGGCGTTAAGTCTCTGGGGAGCGGTTCCTGTGGCGCAACCGATTACTGAAACATACCAGTCCCTGCAGTTAGGCGTTCTGGATGGAACCGTTCTCCCCTATGAGGGAATGGTCGTTTTCAAACTCAATGAGTTAGCCAAATATGCCACCATCGGTAATCTGTATACCATGCCCATGATGATCGTAATGAACAAAAAGTCATGGAACAAACTTCCTGAGGATGTAAAAGTCCTGATCGAAAAAACCACTGGATTACAGATGTCCATGGCGGCTGGCAAGGCGTTTGATGATATGGAAATACCCTTCAGGGGAATATGCCTAAAAAAAGGAATGAAAGAAATCATTCTTGACCCTTCCGAGTATCAAAAAATGAAAGATTCCACTCTTCCTTTGAGGGAAGAATGGGTACAGGAAATGGAAGCTAAGGGACTACCGGGAAAGGCTATTTTTAAAACTGCGCTTGGCCTCGTTAATGAGAAAAATTAAGTAAGGCTGCTATCGCCCGTAAATGCAAGGGGGTGGGATCCAAACCCCATCCCCTTATTTTTACCGAGTGAGCATCAGAAAATAACCACTATTAAACTAACCAGCATTAAAGTATTTTGGGGACGTATGAATATTAGAAATTTTGTCAATATAATGGGTATATTCAGTTATATATTGTCCAGACTAGGGTGTGTGGCACTTTGCTCAATGATGGGCCTGACGGTGGTTGACGTTTTGGGAAGATATGTGTTCAATTCACCTATTCTGGGTGCATTTGAAATAACTTCATTTCTGGTTTCTATTCTGGTTTTCTCTTTTTTGGGATATGCACAATCCCAAAAAGCTCATGTAACGGTTGATATTCTTGTCAACGCCTTTTCAGAGAAGGCACAATCTGTGGTGAAGCTAATTAATTATACCATTGCTCTTTTCATAATGATCCTTATTTCCTGGAAGGGGTTTGAAAAAGCCGTTGAATCCATGGAAACTGGTGACAGCCCGATGAATCTGCCTGTTCCGATCCACCCGTTTGTTTTTTTCATGGCATTTGGTTGTGTAATCATGTGTATTGAATTTATACGGGATATCCTTAGAACCTTTGTTAAATCAAGAGAAAAAGAGACGAGTCTATGAGCACGGAAATGACAGGTGTTGTAGGAATTATATGTTTGTTTGTGTTCCTTGCTATGAGAATGCACATCGGTGTGGCTCTGGCTTTGATCGGATTTGGCGGTATCAGCTATATCATTGATCTGGACGTAGGGCTGAACTTGCTTGGAATGGTTCCCTGGGAGGAAGGGTCCTCATATACATTAAGTGTTATACCATTATTTATTCTCATGGGACAGTTTGCATTCTCATCCGGAATCAGCCAGGACATTTATAAAGCGGTTCATAATTGGATGGGGCATCTGCGAGGGGGGCTTGCCATGGCAACCATTGTTGCCTGTTCAGGATTTGCAGCCGTCTGCGGATCTTCTCTTGCCACAGGTGCCACTATGGCAAAAGTGGCCATCCCTGAAATGGAAAAATACGGATATAATCTGAGCCTGTCCACTGGCTGCGTGGCTGCCGGTGGAACACTGGGAATTTTAATCCCCCCGAGTATCGGATTCATCATCTATGGTATCCTGACAGAAGAATCCATTGGAAAACTGTTCATGGCAGGGATCATTCCAGGTCTTTTGCTTGCATCCCTCTTTATACTGGCAATCTATATACAATGCTTTTTCCGGCCTGAAATAGGTCCAAAAGCGGAACCGACGACCTGGAAAGTTAAATTCAAATCTTTATACAGTACCTGGACCATGTTGTCCTTATTTGTTCTGGTGATGGGCGGTATATATTTCGGGGTTTTCACACCAACCGAGGCAGCGGGAATCGGTGCCTTTGGTTCATTTGTTATTGCTGTAGCCAGAAGAAAACTAAGCGTTGCCACCTTTATTGAAAGCCTATTGGCAACCGGAAACATGACAGCCATGATTTTTCTGATTATCATTGGCGCCAACATTTTTTCTAACTTTCTTGCACTTACGGGAATTCCATTCATGCTTGCTGATTCCATTGTTGCCCTGGCGCTGCCGCGAATGGTTATTTTAATGATGATTATATTTGTATTCATCCTTCTAGGGTGTGTCATGGATTGCTATGCAATCATGATTCTTATGGTACCCATTCTATTTCCCATTATAAAAGCCATGAATTTTAATCCGCTCTGGTTTGGTGTCATCATGGTGATCGTCTTGGAGGTCGGGCTTATCACGCCACCTGTCGGCCTGAATGTTTTTGTAATAAAAGGCGCCGTCCCGAATGTACCCTTGACAACTATTTTCAAAGGGGTGTGGCCATTTTTAATCGCTGCGGTTGTCTGCATTACGATCCTTATACTATTTCCAGAGATTGTTATGTTTCTTCCGTCAAAAATGTAGACAATCATTAATAAATGAACAAATAATTATTAATCTCGGATAACTTTTGAATATTAATATAACAAACAATCGATATAAAAACCTTACAAGCGTTAAAATTAGTACTTTATAAATAAATAATCAGGAGGAATAATGTCTCAAATATCGAAAATAGGTGTGATCGGCGCAGGACATATGGGTAGCGGGATTGCCCAGAAAGTGGCCCAGGAAGGGTTTGATGTCGTGATGGTAGATATGGCAGACGAGTACGTTGAAAGAGGACTCTCAACAATAAAAAGCATTTTACAAAGCGGTGTGAAACGCAAAATTTTTACCCAGGACCAGGTGGATAGTTTTTTGTCTCGGGTTAAGGGCACAACAGATTATAATGCAGTCGCTGATGCGGATATTATCATTGAGGCTGTATTTGAAGATAAAAACGTTAAGACCAAATTGTTCCAGAAACTTGATGGCATCTGTGCGGATAAAACCATTTTTGCAACCAATACATCCAGTTTTTATGTTCACGAATTTGCCGATAAGGTAAACAGACCGGACCGATTTATCGGTCTGCATTATTTCTTTCATCCAGCAAAAAACCGGCTGCTTGAAATCATCCCCCATGCAGGAACCAGCAAGGAAACCATTTTAGCGGCAGAAACCTTTGCAAAGTTCCATGGGAAGACCGCCATAACGGTTAAAGATGCCCCAGGATTTGCGATTAACCGGTTTTTTATTCCGTGTTCCAACGAAGCATGCCGGATGCTTGAAGAAGGTATGGGAAATGTCGCGACCATAGATGAAGGCAGCAAGCGGGCATTCGGCATTGGCATGGGGTGGTTTGACCTGCTGAATGTGACAGGTATTCCCCTTGCTGTGCATGCCTCTGAAGGTCTCGGCGGAGAACTTGGTTTGTTTTATGGAACCCCCGATATTCTTCAGGCGCAGATGGAAAAAAATGAGGACTGGGACCTGACTGACGGGCCGGTTGAAGAAGAAAAAATCGACGCGATCAAAGACCGGTTTTACGGCATCTGTCTCGGGGTTGCTGCAGCACTGGTTGATGAAGGTGTGGCCACGATCGAAGATGTCAATATAGGTGCAAAATTAGGTTTAAGATGGACAAAAGGACCCTTTGAAATCATGAATGATATCGGGATTGGCAAAACCTGTGAAGTCGTTGAAGCCATAACGAAAAAATATCCTGGATTTACCATGCCAAAAGTTCTCATCGAACAAAAAGTACTCGGAGTCCCGTTTAAATTTAAAACCGTGGATCTTGATATTAACGGTGATACTGCCTGGATAACCATTAATCGTCCGGATGCCATGAATGCACTTAACGAGGGTGTGGTTGAGCAACTGACAGAAATCTTTTCAATTGCCCAGAACCATTCTGATGTGAAAGCGATTGTTTTCCAGGGAGCCGGTAAGGCATTTGTTGCCGGCGCCGATATCCAGTTTTTCGTCGATAATGTAAAAGCAGACACCATTCAAAACATTGAAGCCTTTACCCGAAAAGGCCATGAGCTGCTATTAAAAATAGAAAACAGCCCGAAAAAGACCATTGCCCTTCTGGATGGGCTGTCATTGGGCGGCGGAAGTGAACTATCATTGGCCTGTCAATATATCCTGGCGACACCAAACGGTTCTATGGGGTTCCCTGAAACCGGTATTGGTATCATCCCTGGACTTGGTGGAATGATCCGGACTCAGAGAATAATCGGTACCCAGCTTGCCAAGTACTATGTTTTTACCGGAGCCCCCGTTACAGCCGGCGATGCCCTGGATCTCGGGCTATTTCATTCAGTGGTGGCACCCAGTGATATTGAATTGTCCGTGCAGCGAATTATCGAGGAAGACACCCATGACAAATACCAGAGCCACGACATACCAGACAAATTTAAAGAAATCTCAGCAGCCTTTGCTGCAAAAAATATCCAGGCTATGTTGAGCGGGAAGGACCTTGCTGATATTTCCCAGGCGCTCAATGACAAACTTAAAAAAATATTGAACAGAAAATCTGAGGTTGCCCTGAAAATGGCCAACGATGTAATGGAGGCACAGCTTTCGTTAACCATAGCTGATGCAGTCGAATATGAGCTTGGTCAATTAGACACATTGTTTCGGACAGTTGATGCACTTGAGGGACTGACTTCTGCCGTTGAACATAGAAAACCCGAATTTAAAGGAAACAAATAATGAAATATACAAAAGCATATATCCCGTACAAAGGTTACTACAGCACCCCTTTTTGCCGGTGGCAGGGAAGTTTTGCCAATGAAAACGCCATAGAACTAGGGGCAGATGTATCTAAAAAATTTCTTGCGAAAAAAGATATTGATGTCAATCAACTGGATTATTTAATATTCGGCAATACCATTGGCCAGCACCACCAGTTTTATTCTTCTTCATGGGCAGCTGCCATGCTGGGTGCAACGGCCCTGCCGGCTATTGCGATCAGTCAGGCCTGCACCACAGGGACCACCTGTATGAACCAGGCTGCCATGGGGATTGAGCAGGGACTTTATACCATGCCCTATGTGCTCACAGTGGACAGATGCTCCAACGGTCCCCATACCATATGGCCCAATCCCAAAGGCCCGGGCGGTGAAGTGATATCGGAAAACTGGAATATGGATAATTTCAATGCCGATCCCAATACAGGTAGTAAAATGGTTGAGTCTGCTGAAAATGTTGGCAAACTTGGCGGGTTTACGAAAGAAGAATGTGACGAGCTTGCACTGCTCAGGTATGAGCAATATCAAACCGCACTGGAGAACGACCGCGCGTTTCAAAAACGCTATATGCAGCCGGTTGATATTAAAATTTCAAAGAAAAAAACAATATCAGTTGAAAAAGATGAAGGAATCACTCCATCCACCCGGGAAGGTCTTTCAAAACTGAAACCCATTACGCCAGGGGGAATTTTAAGTTTTGGTACACAAACCCATCCGGCGGACGGAAATGCCGGTGTTCTTGTCACCACCAAAGAAAAGGCCGATGAAATCAGTGAAGATGCAACAGTGACCATTCAAGTAATCGCTTACGGTTATTCCAGGGTACAAAAGGCGCATATGCCGGCAGCCCCGGTGCCCGCCACCCGAATGGCGCTTTCCAATGCCGGCCTTTCCATTAATGACATCAAGGTGATCAAGACGCACAATCCGTTTATTGTCAATGACCTTTTTCTGGCAAAAGAGATGAATATTGATCCAAAGAAATTTAATAATTATGGATCGTCTATGATTTTCGGCCATCCCCAGGGCCCTACAGCAACACGATTAATCATAGAAGGAATTGAGGAAACTGTTATGAACGGCGGTGGATACTTCCTGTGGACTGGCTGTGCGGCCGGTGATTGCGGCGCTGCATTGATCTTGAAAGTATCATAGTCTGCAAATCAGGCGATGACTCTAATACCGGCAGGGGGTAGACCTCCATCCTGCCGGTATTTTTAATGCTTTATTCTCCATCATGCTTTCCTTTATTGGACAATCCAAAAATAAAAGTTTCAAAAATTTTATTAGCAAGGGTTTCAGGCGTCACTTGTCCTTCAGGATCATACCATCGATATACCCAGGCGCACATACCCACCAGACAATGGGCATCAATTGCAATATACTCTGTGCTAAGTCCTTCCTGCCCACAGTAATTTTCAAGGGCTTTGCGCCAGAAATCCAGAAATTGCCGCTGCTGATTTTTGATCAAATCGTACCATTCCCCTGTCAGACAATCGTCATCGTTCAAAATTAATTTGGTTCGATATTTATCAGTGCAATAGGTGTTAACCTGATATTGAATGTACATTTTAATCAGTTCCAAAGGATCAGTGGATTCAACAGGAATCTGCTTGATTCCTGAAATCATATCATTCATATGATTTTTCAATATTTGAAACAACAGCTCTTCTTTGCTTTTAAAATAGTAATAAAGCCCAGCTGTTGTCATATCAGTTGCTTTGGCGATATCCCGTATGGATGTCTTATCATACCCTTTTTGCCAAAACGTTTTTGTAGCAACCTTGTAGATTCTATTTTTTCGTCGTTCTTTTTCTTTTATTTTATGATCTTTCATAACCCTTTGGAATTTCTTAAATTTTTTAGTTAACAATCATCCGATAAATTTTTCGATCAAAAACAAATTTTCCGTATACTATCTTTTATTGATAATTATTTCAATAATAATCTAAAATTTCAAATAACAATCTGTCTATTTTTATCAATTATTTGTCATTGTGATCCTCCTCTTACTAAACTGAAAACAAAGTTGAGCTACTCTTTGATAAAAGATATCACCTTGAAATGATCGCCAAAACCTATAAACGGTTTAACGCTCAGGGCTTTTTTGTTTTGGATTATTGTGGTTTCATTTCTTGACTTCTTAATTGAAATTAATTACACGTACTCACTACAAGAAAGTGACGGAAAGTCTAAATTTTTTAATTATATATCTATAGAATGGTTATGAATAAGCAATGGTAAGTTCCAAGGAAAACGAATCAATAAAACTTCGCCCGAAAATTCGAATAAGGCAACCGGCCTCTATTCGGGAAAAGGTGCGTGAAGTTATCAGAAATGATATCTATGAAGGTCGAATCAAGGAAGGGACCCGCCTGGTGGAAGCGCGCCTGGCAAAACAGATTAATACTTCCCGTACCCCTGTACGTGAAGCCCTTCACATGCTGGAAATGGAGGGGTTGCTGGAGTCGATACCAAGGGTGGGCTACCGGGTAAAACCCATTAATTGGGAAGAGCTTGAAGAGCTGTGCGAGATAAGATCGGTTAATGAAACCCTGGCCGCCAGATGGGCCATGGAGCGCATGACACCCAAGGAACTTCAGGTGCTTGAGGAGAATCTTGAAATATCGGAACAAGATACTAAAAAAGGGGATTCGAAAAATTTTTTGGACCTTGATGCCCAATTTCATGAAAGCATAGCGCTTTTCAGTGGAAGTAAGCGGTTGCTTGAACTTTGTAAAACACTGAGACGCCATATGGTCAGATATCGTATCCAAACCATTTATCTTAAACAAGTCTCGTTTCGTGAAGTTGCCGTTCGTTCTATAAAAGGGCACCGGCAGATCCTGGACAGTATCAAGAGAAAGGACCATGCCGGTATCAAAACAGCCATGCAAAAGCATATGGAAGAGACAAAGAAAGATATTCTTCGTTATGCATTTAAAAACCAAAAAAAAGATACAAAGCAAGAAATCTGAATCAGGGCTCTGATGCTATTTCCAGAAGTACTTCGCATTTTTCCTTTTACCATATCCCATCAAGTCGTCTCCCCATAAAAATAATGGATCAAGCCTGCGCATATTGTTTATTCCCCATCTGACCATATCGTGCAATTTTCCGGCCGGTTTATTAAATGGGCAAACCCTGATGCAGTTGGAGCAGTCTGTGCCATTATCCGCCCAGAAGGCAAGGCACTTTTCAGCATTGATATGCCATGTGTTTACCCCTTCTCTGTTGGAGATATTATGAGAGTCCGGGCAGGGATCTCCATGGGCAATTGCCTTGCTGGGACATTTACGGGCACATTTTCCACAGATCATGCAGAAATTTTTGACACCGAATTCAATGGGCCTGTCCGGCACCAGGGGTAAATTGGTCAATACGCTGGCAAGCCTGAGCCTGGGACCCAGTTCCGGGGTGACCAGCAACCCGTTGCGGGCCATTTCTCCCAATCCGGCATCAATGGCAATGGGTATATTGCAGACTGTATTATTGCCACAGGGAATGGCTTTAAATCCCAAGCCCCGTATATATTGTGCAACCAATCCTGCAACAAAGGCCATTTTTGAATATCCCAGACCGGTGGTCATTGAGGCAGGATGGGCAGGGGAGTACATCATGCTGTCATAATCCATCTCAACACCAATGGAAACAACGTATTTATAATCATCCGGCACAGTATTGTCAGCCTCAACTCCGCCCTCAGAGGTAATATAATAGGAAGAGGCGTATACCCAGCGAGGGTCCAATTTGCATATTCCGGTCATGGAAGCGCCAAACAATGCTGCAACCTGCTTTATGCCTTGGGTGACGGATATGGGATCATTGTCGGATATCTTTAATCCGGAAGGTGCTCTGGGATAAGAAAAGCTGCCATTCCAGTCCCAGGTGTAAAGGTTTTTCCCTCCCCCTTTTTCAGTATGCCGGTGGCACAGGTCATCAAGATACCAGGAAGCATTGACAGCAGCCTGGTCCTTAAGCATATATCCCGGCTTATTTTTTGGCATGATCTTGTCTTTGTAAAATTTTTTTCCTAAATTCAGCATTTTAGGATCCCACAAAGGGCGTTTAAACATTTCATTTTTTTGGTCAAACAACGGGGTTTCGCCGATGACATAGCGTGAAGCCCCTTTTTCTGAATAATTAACTTTCATTGTCCTGCTTTAGCCTCCGGGAGTGATGAATTCAGTTTCAACATCAATTGGGGTTTATTAAAAATTTTAATTGTGCAATTTGTTTACTTACCTAAAATCAGTTCAGGAAGAAAGAGAGAAATTTCCGGCACAAAGGTCACAAGCATCAAAACAGGCAAAGAGCCAAAGAGAAGGAAGGGGATACAATCTCCAACAAACTCGGACACCGGGACTCCTGAGACACGTGCGGCAACAAAAAGGTTTGTGGCAACCGGCGGGGTCATTTGCCCGCTGCCCTGGTTAACGGCGATGATGGCTGCCATCTGCAGAGGGCTGATGCCCAGTTTCATGAACAAGGGGTAAAGCAACGGGGTGACAAGGAGCATGGCACTGATATCATCCATAATCATACCTATAAAAATCATGAATATATTGATAAGTAACAGCAGTAAAATTTTATTGGTTGTAAGATCGAGTATAAAGTCTGCAATAGTATCCGGCAGACGTTCATAGGTAAATATTCTGCTCATAACAAAAATAAAACAGATGATAAATGCAATGGCACCCTCCATGGAGGCAGTCTCTTCTGCCGCCTTTAAAAAGGAGTGTTTTGTCAATTTTTTATTTAAAACGCCAACGCATAAGGCATATACGACTGCAACACACCCGGCCTCCGTCGGGGTATACAATCCCCCGTAAATTCCACCGAGAATGAGAACCGGCATTAAAAGTGCGAAACCCGCCTTTTTAAATGATCCGGCTATGTTGCAGATATAATCGCGGTTTGACTGGGTTTTAACAACCTTGATATTTTTTTTATTGCAACAATTGATATAGTTGATGACAAAATAGGCAAGCATGAGGAGGATACCTGGAACCGCTGTTGCCAGAAAACAGGCTGCAACAGAAGCTCCTGTGATCATTCCAAACAAAATCATTGGAACGCTGGGAGGGATCAGTTGCCCCAGAAGACCGGAGCAGGCCACAAGAGCTGTGGCATAACTTCGTTTGTAACCATATTTTTCCATTTCCGGAAGGATAGTCATGCCGATACTGGCCACTGCTGCTGAAGAAGAACCTGAAATAGCCCCGAAAACAGCACAGGAAACTATGGTTACAATCCCAAGCCCCCCTTTAAACCTTCCTATGATGGCGTTGGAAAATTCCACAATTTTTTTTGAAATTTCTGAGGCGGCCATTAGCCCGCCGGCAAAGATGAAAAAAGGAATTGCCATCATAACAAAGGAATTAAAGTTGGTAAAAATGCACGGCACAACAAACATGGGATCTAATTGTAAAAATATGATCATTCCCAGGCTGCCGATACCAAAAGAGACAAACATGGGAAAGCCTAAAATAATCATCAGGATGGTAAGGATGATAAATCCGAACAGAATGATCATTTGTTTTTTCCTTTGTTGTAATACAGTTTCAAGCTTAGGACATGATCCAGCAGGTGAAGACCAAAGTGAAATGAAATAAAAACACTGCAGATAAAAAAGCAGGAATGAACATAAATCAGAGGCATTCTAAGAACAATGGAATGCATTGATTTATCAAGGGAGTAGGCTGCAAAGTCATAAGACCATTTTGTAAAAATGCATATAAACAAAAAACAGACAAGGGTGGAAACCAACTCAAACCATAATTTGGCAATTTTCTTTTTAAATATACCGCCCATACAGATATGACTGTGTTCCCGGGTCGTCACCACCGCACCGATAAAGATGGACCAAATCATGATAAACCTGGCGGCTTCTTCCAATGAAGGAGAAGACCATTTAAATACCAGGCGCAGCAATACCTGGATAAAAACCAGTGCAGTCATTGTAATGATCGTAAGGATACGGCCGATATCTTCACCCGCACTTAAGAAACGCCGAATTTTATCAATAACCGGGAATTGAACCATTTTAATCTCCTTAAAAAAATCATCGGCCTGTTCTGTAAGGAAACAGACCGATTCAAATCTTTCTGCCGATTACTTTGCGTTAGTCCGAATATGGTCCATGGCTTCCTTGCCCAGGATATTTTCAAAATTTGACCAGCTTTTTATCCCGTATTTTTTCCAGGCCTGACGCTGTTCCGGGGTCAGACGGATCACTTGTATGCCGTCGTCTGCCATTTTTTTAAAGATATCTTCTTCTGCCTGTTGAACAATGTCGGCACCATATGCCATGGCTTCGTCAGCAGACTCCTGAAGTGCCTGTTGAAGTTCTGGTGACAGGCTGTCATATCGTTTTTTGTTTACCATTACGATCAATGTTTCAAATATATGGTTGATATCAGTATAGTATTTTGTGACATCCCGGAACATGAAATAAGAGATCAAAGGCGTGCTGTCGTGAGCATGGGCGACCCCGGTCTGGATACCTGTGAAAAGTTCTGAAAAGGATATATCAACGGTCTGGGCGCCAATTTCCTCGAACATCAGCCGGTCTGCCGGGCACCATGTCCTGACTTTAATATTTTTATGGGTAATGTCTTCGGGAAAAAGAACAGGGCCTTTGACGTTTCCAAACCCTTCAAACCCGCACAGCAGGACACCCAGCATTTTGATACCCAGTTTGTCAAAAACCGGGTCTAACATTTTAAACATCCATCCGTCAGTGCCGAATGTTTTTCTGGCATCATCCCAGTTGTTAACCAGATATGCCGTTGTGACGGCCTGCAGTTCCGGAGAAAATTCTGGACTGGCAGGTAAAAACCCCATTTCCTGAACACCCATAACCACATTGGAAAACATATCACGATAGGGGCCAAGCTGCTCTGCCGGATATCCGTCAATGATGATTTTTCCATTGGTTTTTTCTTTAACCAGATCAATGAATTTTGTATGGGCCATATCAAATGGGGTGCCTGGAGGGGCCGGGTGTCCTGATCTCCATTTTTTAGCTGTTACCGAACCCGGTATTCCTAGTACAAAGATAACCATAACTACAAATAATAAGGGTAATAAATTTTTAAAATTTCTCATAGATGTCCTCCTTGTTTACAATTGATTATTGGGGTACCGTATGCAATTTAATATCTATAGCAGTTTGATATGTCAAGATTTTTTTTCATTCCATTAATTTTTAAATTGAAGATAGGGCATGATGGTTGTTTGAACTTATAGTATAAACCAGGGGTGCCGTAATATCTGAAAATATCTTGACTTTGAATTGTTTTGAGTATAGGCAATTGGGCATTCAGAAAAAGAGAAAAAGACTAATAAAGGGCCGGGCATGAAAAAAATTATTATCACTATTGTGCTGATTATCATCATTGTTGGGGTTGGAATACCGTTTTTCAGCGGGCTTATGATGGAGCGGATCGTAAAACAGTCTTTTGGAGATATCAATCGGGTCTATGCTGATACCGGATCTGATGTTTCTATTGAAATCAGTCAGTATGACAGAGGTTTTTCTTCTTCTCGGATTGAATGGAAAATCAAACTGGGTGTCCTTAAGGCCTTTTACGGGATTGAGGAAATCGTATTTGTAGACCGCGCAGGTCACGGTTTTACAAGTATTGTATCAAAAACAAGCCTGGAGAAAAATAAATGGTTCACAGATTTTGTGAACAATAAATTGGATGGGAAAAATCCTCTGGATATTAAGACCGAATATAAGTTTTCAGGCAAGATTGAATCAACGCTTATCTTGGATGCCTTTTCATTTAAAGACGGCAGCGATGTTATTAAGATAAGGTCTGGACAAATGTTCAGCATACTTGATAAAGACGTGAAAAACATTTTTTCTAAAATGACCTGGGCAGGATGCCGGGTTCCCGGAAAAATCAGGATGGACACCCTTTCTTTTAATTCAAAAATAAAAAAAATATCCACATATATCTGGGATGGCAATTTTTCTTTTGCTGTTAAAAATATCGAGACAGATGACAGCAAAGAACAATTTGAACTTACAAATTTAAACTGCGATTACACTCTGGATTATAATAAGGAAGAACATTTATTATCCGTTGGAATGGGATATGGCATTGACAGCATTAAGTCCGGGCAGGATTATATTAATAACGCCTTTGTCCGAATCGGGTTAAACCAAATGGATGCGGCAGGATGTGAAGACTTTTTAAAGTTATATTCACGGATCATGAACGATGTTATGGGGCAGATTGCCAGATCGCAACATGATCCCGATACAATGAAAAAAGCCATTGAGAAACAAATGTCAGCAATTGGTTTCCAGATGCTCGGGGTATATGAGAAATTTTTAAAAAAAGGATTTGAAATTCAAATTTCAGACTTAAGGGCTCAATTGCCCCAGGGAAACATCAAGGGAGATGTTACTTTAAGCCTTAAAAAAGACATGACCATGGCCCAGTTCATTCCCATCATGATACAACCGGCAGCGGTACTTGACATTTTTCTTTTGAAATCCGATGTCAGCCTGCCCTGTGAACTGGTTGGTGATTATCAGTGGCTGCTCACGCCGGTATATCCCGGAATGCAGACCGGTTTGTTTATAAAAGACGGAGATAATTTGATACACAAGGCAGAAACAAGGGATGGGAAACTGTTATTAAACGGAAATCAGGTGTTGTTAAACTAAATACTTTTCAAAACGCTAAATTTGTTTTATTGATAAACTGGATTGAAACTCGACCATGGAGATAAAATGTATTACTGCTATTTTAAATCCCCTCTGGGAAAGCTTTTACTGACCGGCAATAAACTGCTTGAAAGCTTAGATTTCCCCCGGGGAAAAACAAGGAAAGAGCCTGAAACTGACTGGATATATAAAGAGGAAGTATTTTTAGAGGCAATAGATCAGCTTAAGGCCTATTTTAGCGGTGATTTGACAAAGTTTGATCTTAAATTGAATGTTCAGGGCACACATTTTCAAAAAATGGTCTGGCGCGAACTTGCGAAAATTCCATATGGAGAAACCATATCCTATGGTGAGCTTGCAAAAAGAATCGGGAACCCAAATGCATCAAGGGCTGTTGGTATGGCAAACGGGAAAAATCCTGTTTCAATTATAGTACCCTGCCACCGGGTTATCGGTAAAAACGGAAGCCTGACCGGTTTTGGCGGTGGGCTTGAGGTAAAAAAGAATCTGCTGGAATTTGAGAAAAGGAATTTAAATATCAGTGAAAAATGA
>JAGLNZ010000480.1 GCA_023139225.1 Desulfobacula sp.
ATTTCAGGATAGGATTCAATCAACTCCGAACACATGGAAATAAGTTTTCTTAATGATTTTTTATCATACCCTTTCTGACCCCTTACACCGTCTAATAAAATAGAGGAGTGGGTATCATTCAACATTTTTTTACAGGAAGTCGAAGAGACAGGCAATACCCAGAATGTCACATCTTTCAGAATTTCAACCATGATACCGCCAAGCCCGTACATGATAACAGGACCAAACTGTTCATCTATTTTGGTTCCAATAATAATTTCAAGGCCCTTTTGCGCCATCGGTGCAACAAGGACACCCCGAATGTCTGCTGTTGGATCATAGGCCTGGGCACTTTTAATAATCTGCTGAAATCCTTTTCTAATCTCTTTTTCTGAAGCCAAATTCAGCCTGACACCACAGGCATCACTTTTATGAAGGATATCCGGTGAAACTATTTTTAAAACAACCCTTTCTTTAATTTTCCTTGCAATTTCCCAGGCCTCATCGGCAGTCCGGGCTACCTTCCCCACTGAGGTAGGAGCACCATGCAGCTTGATCAATCTTTTTGCTTCGTGCTCCAAAAGCACATGACGGCCTTCTTTTTTGGCATTTTCAATAATCAGCGCTCCTTCTGTTTTTGCCATGGCCCGCCAGTTAAAAACAAAATTGGTTTTTGCATGGTATGAACTCAGGTATTTCCCATATTTGCAAAGCGAAGCAACACACTTGCATGAGATATCCAGGGAATCATGAACCGGTATATCATAATGCCGCAGCAGATCCAAAGCATGGGAGTCGTATGAACTGTAAAGGGAATGCATGAAAATAGGCTTTTTTTTCTTTTTTACCATTGCCCCCAATCGATGGGCTGCCGCCCCTTCTCCAATGGAAAGACTTTCTTCAAACCGTATGCCGTATCCGCCAAAAAGCCCGACAATCAGGAGGCCACCCACATTAGAATCCTTTAAAATAATTTTGGCACAATCTGCAAACAGACTGGGATCAGAATCTGTTCCACCTGCCACATCAACGGGGTTCACGACCGATGCCGCTTCCGGCAGGATTTGTCTTAATTTTTCTTTTGTTTTGTCAGATAATTCCGGCAGATTGATGCCATAATCCGTTAAAAGGTCAGCCGCTATGGTGGCATGCCCCCCGCCATCGGCAAGAATGGCAATGGAATTGTTTTTAATAGGCGGCTGACTGGAAAGAGTCTCTGCCACCGGGAAAAGTTCATCTGAGTTCTCAATCACGATGATACCGGCACGTCCATAGGCCCGTTTTGCTACTTCACCCATCCCTGCAAGAGATCCCGTATGGGACCCTGCCGATTTTTTACCCGCAGCCGATCTGCCGCTCTTTAAGAGGATAATCGGCTTTTCTATACTTGTTTTATGTGCCTCCTGAAGAAATTTTCGTCCCTGGCTCATCCCCTCAACATACATAAGAATGGATTTTGTATCCGGATCATTTCTAAAAAATTCAAGATATTCATGGAACTTGATATCTGACTCATTCCCAACGCCGACATAATAGGTAAACCCCTCGTGCTTGCGGATTGTGGCTTCTGTAATCAGTGTCAGTGCCATATTGCCGCTCTGGCAGAGCAGTGCAATGTGTCCTTTTGGGGCATCCTGAATTCCCACCAGATTCATATTGGTTTTCAGATTTATCATGCCCGAAGTGTTGGGTCCGATCAATCTGACACCGGTCTCTTTTGCCGCAGTGACAACTTGCTGCTCAAGGTCCTTTCCCTTGGCACCCAGTTCCCTGAAGCCCCCTGCAATGATGACGGCACCGGCAACCTTTTTTTCACCGCATTTTCTCAATATCCCCGGAATTGTCCTTGCAGGCGTTGTGATAAGGGCAAGATCAACAGGTTCTTTAATCTGGGTGATATCTTGATAACAGCGAAGCCCTAAAATCATGTCCTCCTTGGGATTAACCGGAAAAATCTGTCCTTCAAAGCCGTCGGCCTGAAGAGTTTTAATGGCCTGGTATCCCCGCTTTGTTTTATTTTTTGAGGCACCGATTATGGCAACGGATTTTGCATTGAGCACTTTATCTAACATTTTCTTTTCCTTTGGTTCTTTTCCTTTAGTTATTATCCCCTGGTTATTTTTTTCTCTGCTCAAAATTATCTAAAGACTGTTCTCTGTCTTTGGTTGAAACACAGGCGAGACATGCTTCAATCTCATAATCCATTAACGCCTCAAGACTGGATTCTCCCTGTGCCATGAGAAATCCCTTTTTGATAAGTTTCAGGGAAAAAGAAGAGTTGGCAACAATCTTTTTGGCCATGGCGAATGCTTCATCCATCAAATCATCAAGCGGAACCGCTTTATTGACCAGGCCGATTCTTTGAGCCTCTTCCCCGGTAATATTTTCTGCAGTAAATAAAAGCTCCCTTGCCTTTCCCGGTCCCACGAGATCCTGGACAAGTCTGAATGCACCACCGGTAACAGATGATGTCACCCTTGCCTCGGGAGACCCGATAAGGGCTTCTTTGGCAGCAATCCTGATATCACAGGCAAGCGCCAGCTCATAACCGGAACCCAGGGCATAACCGTTAATGGCTGCAATAATTGGTTTTTCAAACCGTATGATCTTTCTTGATGCTTCCTGTAGGGATTCAAGATATATCCTGTAATCTTCAATGCTTCTGCCTTTTGAATCCTTAAGATCTGCTCCGGTTGAAAATGCCCGGCCTTCCCCCGTAAGAATCAACGCCTTTACATCACTATCCTGTTTTGCATTTTCCAGGGCATCCTGCATCTCAATCCAAAGCTGCCGGTTCATTGCATTGAGTACCTTGGGCCTGTTCAGCTTAATCAGACCGACCTGATCCTTTTGTTCATAGATGATGCATTCATAGTCCATGGGATTCACCTTTATTATGATAGATATTTTTTATTCATCATTTTGATTCAATACGTTAGCCAAATAAAAATTACAACTATAAATATAAATGTAGTCTTTAAACAGCAAGCTTCATGCCAGAGCCTATTCGCCATGTTCCTGCCGTTAAAAACGGCAGACAGAAAACAGATATTTGCGGAATTGATCAATTTTTCAAATAAAACCATGATAAAACACCTGTATCTTGGCATAATAAAAACCCGATTGTTTACAATTGATCATTTCATCAAATTGAATCTTTTCATCAACTCTTTTCTCTAAACCCAAATTATAAAACACCAACCGGCAAATTTTATTATTTTAAATGGCAGGACGCTGATCGCCTCTCCGGTTTCAAAGAAAACATAGATTAAATTATCCTCCCCATGAGACTATCTGGTAATATTCTTGCAAGCACAAACACTTGTATATATATTAGACCCTAATAATATTTTTTCTTACATATTAAAATTATTAGATTAAATTGAATGAAAAAAAAATTTATCATAGCAACTATACTTTCATTGTTCTTAATTGCACCTTTGTTAAACAGTTGCAGTAATGAACCGACCTCTCTTTCTTTTCCAAAGTCCAAACTGCCGGTCATCTTATTTCAAGGATATAAAATTCCACAATTCCCAACTGCCCGGGGCCAGTTAAACTATGCCAAATCAGGATTTGCAAATCCTGAAGAAAAAAAAGCCGCTTTACAAATCCTGTTCAAAATTTTCCCGAAAGCTAAGCTTCAGTGTGGCAATGCAGCCCTTTATCTTGCCTATATAAACCTTGGCTACGATTACAGGTTTGCAAACAGACAGGATTATATGAATGCCATTGCCGCCTATCATGATGTGATTATAAATTTTAAGGCGCACCCTGAGATCCTTGTAAAGGCATACTGGTATCTTGGATGGATCCATTGTGATTTGTTAAAAGAAAAAAAATTGGGCATTCCTTACTTCTGGCATATTGTAAGAACCTGGCCGGACATCAGAATGGGGATATCCTCACCGGTTCCATGGGTGAGCCTGGTTTACCCCTCAACCATCAAAGGGGACCAGCCGGCAAAGAATTCAACAAACAAACAATGGGCAGGCATTGCGCTTTTGGAAATTATCCGCCATGCCTCCGGTAAAACCGAAATGTTTAATGCCTTTGATATTCTATGGAAAAACTATCGAAACACCGTTCCAACAGGGCTTGCCATCAAATTGCTGCTTTGTGATGAAAGATATGCTCAAAAAGCATTGCCATATATTGAACAATATTTGGCCCTAAACGTTGCCAACAAATATCTGGCCCGGGAGATAAAAGAAAATGCAAAGGAGTATTAACCCTTTATGCGGTTAAAAAAAAACTTAAGTCTTTTCTGGCACTCTTTTCAAGTCAGGGTCTTTTTATCACTGACTCTGATCATTGTTATTGTGATTCCGGGAACCGGCTATTTTTGCTATTTACAGGCCAGAAGGGTTGCCCAACAGCAAATGCAGCAATATGCTCTTGGCACGGCCGCCCAGATTTCAAAACG
>JAGLNZ010000481.1 GCA_023139225.1 Desulfobacula sp.
GTGGAATCTTTTTTATCCCAGCATACCTATAATGTAAAACTGATTAAATCCTTTTTTGAAAATAATTTAATCAACCATTTTAATGACAAGGAAATCCTTCAATATTTTCATCTGATCCAGCAGGATCATCCTGAATTTGTAAACATCAATTTTGGAGATGAAAACGGTCGTTTTCTAATGGCGCCGGCCCAGATTCCCGAAGTTCACAAAATTTTTGATCCCCGGGTCAGACCCTGGTATCGGGGCGCTATAGATACAAAAGACTCCCACTGGACAAATGTATATTTATTTGCCTCCACCCAGAAACCCGGCATGACCGTATCGGTCCCCATATATGATCAGGAAGGTATTGTCAGGGCAGTCTGCGGGATTGATATTGATATCTCTTCAATTTCAAGGTTTCTTCGAGGGATTAAAATCGGCAAGCAGGGATTTGCCTATATATTTGAGAATAAACAAGGCCGGGTTATCGCCCATCCTTCACTTGTACAACTTCCCTGGAACTCCTATCATATTGATCTTTTAAGAACCTGCCGCACCGACCTGAACCGAAAAAATGAGACATTCGGCATGTCCGCATTTCAGGGTGACCAGTTCTTTACCGCCTATACGGATTATCCCGGAAACAACTGGACGGTCGGTGTCACCCTGCCGGTCTCGGATTTTCTTGAAAATATTATTGCCATTAAAAAGGCTATTATCACTCTGGTAATTGCAGGTATTCTTCTTGCCAGCCTGTTAAGCTATCTTCTTGCCATGACCATCGTAAGCCCCTTAAAAATTCTCAAGAATGGAATTGAAAGAATTTCCAGCGGCGATCTGGCCTATAAAGTCGATATCAAAGATCCGGATATTGCCTCTGCATTGGCAAGATCCTTCAATCAAATGGCCTCTTCCCTGGAATTGAGCACCAATGAGTTGAAAAAAACCTATGCCGAGCTTGCCCAAAATGAAAAGCTGGCTGCTGTAGGACAGATGACTGCCAGTATTGCCCATGAAATAAAAAATCCTTTGGGGATCATCCTCGGGTCTGCCCAGGTTGTGGCAAATTGTGAACGCCCCATGGAAATGAGGGAAAAGGCTGCCGATTTTATAATGGAAGAGGTGGAACGGCTCAACAAAACCCTGACAAGTTTCCTTGACTTTGCAAAACCTGCTTCTCCCAATTTTCAACGGATTGACATTACTGACCTGCTTGAAGAAATTTTTATTTCTACGGAAGAACGGTTTAATGAAAAGGGCTACAAAATAGACAAGGATTTTCCCGCTATGGCACCACCGATTCTGGGTGATCCGGACCAAATAAAAGAAGTGTTCTGGAATATCTTTTTAAATGCCATTCAATCCATGCCCGAAGGTGGAATCGTTACCGTCAGAATCGGCATTGAAAAAGGAAAAGAGGTTATTGATGAGGCCATGATTCCCATAAAGGGATTGACCCAGCAATATCCTGACTGCCTGATGGTATCCATCATGGATCAGGGTTGCGGTATCAGTGATGAACAAATGGAAAAAATTTTAGACCCCTTTGTCAGTTTCCGGGATAAGGGTATCGGTCTTGGCTTATCCATTGTTTCCCAGATTGTCAAATCCCACAAAGGGCAAATTAAAATAAAAAGTACGCCAGGGAAAGGAACCCGCTTTAAACTATTGTTCCCCCTGGTGCCACAGGAGAATAAACATGCCGGCTAATATACTTTTAGTAGAAGATGAAAAAAGGATGCGGCAAGTCATTGCAATGCAGCTTTTTGATCTTGACCTTCACATCCATGAAGCTGTTGATGGTGAACAGGCCATTGACATATTTGAAAATGAGATGATTCACCTTGTGATAACCGATTTAAAACTGCCTAAAATTAATGGAATGGATGTCCTTAACTTCATCAAAAAAAAAGACCCTGAAATACCGGTGATTGTCATCACAGCCTATGGCTCCATTGAGAATGCCGTTAAAGCCATCCAAAAAGGCGCTTTTGATTATGTCACCAAACCCTTTAAAGAAGAAAAGCTGCGGTCCAGCATTATTAAGGCCTTAAAAATAAGCCGTCTGACCTCTGAAGTCAGGCATCTCCGCCAGGAAATCGAAGATCGGTATACCTTTAAAAATATTGTGGGTGATTCCCCCAAAATATGTGATGTCTTAAAACTTGCCGGAAGTGTATCCAACACCGACACAACTGTTCTGATTACAGGAGAAAGCGGAACCGGAAAGGAGCTTATAAGCCGGGCCACCCACATCAACAGCCCCCGCTCAAGCGGTCCGTTTTTAATAGTCAATTGTGCAGCAATCCCCTCCAACCTTTTAGAGGCAGAATTGTTCGGTTATGAAAAAGGCGCATTTACAGGAGCCCACAAGAGAACAAAAGGCAAATTTGAAGTGGCTTCCGGCGGAACCCTGTTTCTGGATGAAATCGGAGACATGAAACTTGACGTCCAGGCAAAACTGTTGCGCATATTAGAAACCCGTGAGTTTGAGCGGCTTGGCGGAACAAAGACCATTAAGGCGGATGTCAGAATCATTGCGGCGACCAATAAAAATCTTGAAGAAATGGTTGAAGAAAAGCTTTTCAGGGAAGATCTGTTTTACCGAATCGATGTATTCCCTATCCATATTCCGCCATTAAGGGAAAGAAAACAGGATATCCCCAAACTGTCCAACCATTTTATTCAGAAATTCTCAAAAGCCTTTGGCAGGAAACCGCCGGAACTTTCAGACAAAGCAATAAAGAAACTGATCCAATATCCCTGGAAAGGCAATATCAGGGAGTTAAAAAATGTTCTTGAGCGGGCCATGATTCTGAGTAAAGGGTCTCAAATTACCAGCCACCATATCATCCTCAATGAGTCCCAGGCAAAATCATTTGCACAGATAAATATAGACACACTGATCCCAATGATAATTAATGATCACGGACTCAGCCTGGATGATCTTGAAAGTTATTGTATCAAATATGCAATGAAAACTTTGAATAACAACGTTTCCAAGGCCGCCAGATTCCTTGGTCTTTCCCGGGCAACCCTGCGGTACAGACTTGAAAAAATGAATGAATAAAAGCCAGACTTTACATTAATCTGTCTTTAAGACAGAAAGGAATGCAGACTGGGGGATTTCAACAGAGCCCACCATTTTCATCCGTTTCTTGCCTTTTTTCTGTTTTTCAAGAAGTTTTCGCTTTCTTGAAATATCACCGCCGTAACATTTGGCTGTCACATCTTTCCTGAATGCTGAAATGGTTTCTCTAGAAATGATTTTCCCTCCGATTGCACCCTGGATAGGTATTTTAAACTGTTGTCTTGGAATTTCTTGTCTTAATTTTTTGCAGGCCGTCCGTGCTCTTGCTTCTGATTTATCTCGATGAATAAGCTGGGACAGTGCATCCACCCGTTCACCATTGATAAGGAAATCAAGTTTTACAAGGTTAGTCTCCTGGTATCCTGCAATCTCGTAATCAAATGACCCATACCCCTGGGTAACGCTTTTAAGCCGGTCATAAAACTCATACACCACCTCGGCCAGCGGCAGTTCAAATTTCATTTCCATACGGTTACTGGTCAGGTACTGGTAATTTTTGCTGACCCCCCGGAACTCGTGGCAAACCTGCATAACATTGCCCATGTATTTGTCCGGTACAATGATGGAAGCGTTGATAAACGGTTCACGAACCCGGGTGATCTCAGCAGGATCCGGGTATTGGACCGGGTTATCAATAATTTTTACCGTCCCATCCATATAGGTAATCTCATACATAACAGAAGGAGATGTCAAAATAAGAGAAACATTATATTCCCTTTCAAGCCGTTCCTGAACCACTTCAAGATGCAAAAGACCTAAAAATCCGCACCTGTATCCAAACCCAAGGGCAGCGGAACTGTCTTTTTCATAAATTAACGAGGCATCATTTAGCTTAAGCTTTTCCAACGCCGCAGTAAGTTCTTCATAATCATCAGATGCAACCGGATACATAGATGAAAAAACAACCGGTGTCGGCTCCCTGAATCCCTCCATGGATTTTTCACATTGTTTATCGGGCATGGTAACGGTATCACCGATTTTTACATCACTGATATTTTTGATGCCTGCAATAAAATATCCCACCTGCCCTGCCACTAGTTCCTTTGCAGGCTGCCGCTCTATTTGAAATAATCCCACCTCTTCAACTTTGTACTGGGCATCATTGGACATAAACCGGATCTTATCTCCTTTTTTAATACTACCGTCAAAAATCCTGAAATGAATGATGGTTCCCCTGAATGCATCATAGTGGGAGTCAAATATCAGGGCCTTAAAAATTGTACTATCCTTTGAAACAGGTGCCGGGATTCCGTCAACAACGGCCTGGAAAATTTTATCAACACCGGTCCCTGCTTTTGCAGATACCGCCAGTGCCTCATCAGAATCCAGTCCCAGATCTTCTTCAATTTGATCTTTGGCCCAGTCAATCTCGGCAGAGGGCAGATCTATTTTATTAATCACCGGTATGATTTCAAGATCATGCTCTATGGCAAGGTATAAATTTGCCAAAGTCTGAGCTTCAACCCCCTGACTTGCATCAACCAGTATTAATGCACCCTCACAAGATGCCAGCGCCCTGGATACTTCATATGAAAAATCCACGTGGCCCGGTGTGTCTATCAGGTTTAAAAGGTATTGGGTACCATCCTTTGCTGTATAGGGAAGAGACACGGTCTGACTTTTAATGGTAATACCCCTTTCCCTTTCAATGTCCATGGAATCCAGTATCTGGTCTTTCATATCCCTTTCCGAAATAATGCCGGAAAGCTGGATCAATCTGTCGGACAGGGTTGACTTCCCATGATCGATATGGGCAATGATGCTGAAATTTCGAATATTTTTTATATTTAACTTCAATTGTTCTCCAAACTAATATATTGATATTGACAAATTCTAAGTATACGGCTAAGTTTTATTTTATATATTTATCAATTGAGTTAAAAGGTGTCAAGAAAAGCATAGCATAGCAAAACATAACCTTGGAGAAAAAACTCATGGCATATTCTATCCTGATTGTTGATGATGATATTGCAATTAAAGAATCCGTAGAAGAATATCTGAAAATCTTGAATTATGATGTTGCAAGTGCCCTGAATGCAGATAAAGCATTGGAAATACTCACCTCATTTAAAGCAGATATTGTCTTGACGGATATTATGATGCAGGGCATGGACGGACTGGAGCTAACCCGCAGGATAAAAGAATCATATGATGCAGATGTCATGGTCATGACCGGTTACAGTGCCGAGTATTCCTATGAAGAAGCGGTCCGGGCAGGCGCCAGCGACTTTATCTTCAAACCGTTTCGTTTTGAAGAACTGGATTTACGAATTAAGAGAGTTTTAAGGGAAGCAGAATTTAAAAATGAACGCACCAAACTCTTAAAGGAACTTGAAAAACTTGC
>JAGLNZ010000482.1 GCA_023139225.1 Desulfobacula sp.
CAGAGATACAGAATCCGCAGTCAGACCCGATGGTTTTCCAATACGAGAAGCATTTTTCCTGGTGTATGGACCAGTGCCTGAAATCACGGCTGTAAGGTTCATCATCATGGGTAATAGATCCTGACGGACAATTGTCGGCGCATTTTTTGCAGATTTTACAAAATTCTTCCATATAAAGGGGTTTTTGGCAGGCAGAGTCCGGTAATTCAAGGTCGGTTGTCACGATGGCAAGCCTGACACAGGGACCGTAAACTCCATGCATGAAAATTCCCATGCGGCCCAGCTCACCAAGGCCTGCTTCAACCGCTATGGGAACACATAATGTATCATAATTGGCATCATTATGGGCCCTTGCCCGATATCCGAAATTCCTGATGTAACCGGCCAGAATATTGGATATCTTTGCCGCTTCCACATATTTCTGGGCTGATTCCTGGAGGGCACAACTTGTGGGTCCGTTTTTAATCATTGTAACACGCATGGGGATCACGATGGCAATGGCTGTTTTATAGGTCTGGTCGGTCTTGTCTCCCCAGTTTGTGGCATGCCGGCCTTTATGGCTGTAAAAATGATGGGGCGAAAGTTGTAAAAAACCCACATCACAGGCACCATAAAATTTTGCAAGATCGGTCAAGGTTTTACAAAATTGTATTGGATCTATGGATATTTTTTTTTCGGCTGGTTTTCCCACGGACAAGGGAATGGACTCTTCAAGATATTCAAAAGCCGCTTCATAGCAGGGGGCAGTGTATTTATCATGATAAACCTGTTCTTTTTCTCCGAATTCAGGTTTTTGATGGATTTGTTTGTCTGTTGATTCGTTTTCAGGGCGCATGGCATAATATTTTTCCATGAGTTCCGGGTAATACTGGATATTATTCCGGGCAAACATATTGTCTCTTTCATCATATTGTTCTGCCTTTGATATGTCTCTTTTGGGTGCTTTTCCGGGAAAAAACCTCATTAAAGAGATGATGCCAAAGAGGCCAAGCCCTGATATAATAAGGATATTCACAGTTTGAAAAGAATACAAAGACCAGATAAGCCAAGTCCAGAAAAAAGTATTTAATATAAGAAAAACCAATGCTATGAAAGCTGCCCGAAATTCTTTTTCATTAAAAGAGGATAGACTTAAGGCCAGGAAGAAAAGAGATGTTCCTATTAAAATGGCCCAGTTGATGAAGGTTAATATGCCTGCCATGCAGTTTCTCCGTACAAATCAGTTGGTTTGCAGATTATTGTGATGTATGCCGCCCTTTATCATTACCATCTTAATGGGTGTCAACCCGGCAAGATAACACAGATCTTCCGGGGTATCCATATCCCATATTACAAGATCGGCATCTTTGCCTGCTTCAATGCTTCCTTTTGATTGTTCAAGCCCAAGGGCTTTTGCGCCATTAATAGTTGCCCCTAATAATGCTTCTTCACAGGTCATATCAAACAGCATACAGGCCATGTTCAGTATAAGTGTCATGGAATGAACCGGGCTGGAACCCGGGTTCAGGTCCGTTGACACGGCCATGGGAATCTTAAGATCCCGGAAGGTATCCACGGGTGGTTTTCGTGTTTCTTTTAAAAAGTAGAATGCACCGGGCAGGAGAACTGCTGTAACCTTATGCTGTGCCATTTTTTTTGCACCTTCCAAGGACAGATACTCAAGGTGGTCACAGGACAAGGCATTAAATTCAGAGGCCATGGCAGCGCCATTGGAATCGGATAACTGCTCTGCATGAAGTTTTATATTGAACCCAAGATCTTTTGCCTTTTTAAACACTTTTTTTATCTGATCCCGGGAAAAGGCAATGTTTTCGCAAAATGCATCCACGGCTGTTGCAAATCCCTGTGCTTTAACCTCTGGCAGCATGGTTTGAGTTACAAGATCAATATACCCGTCCGGGTTGTCGGCAAATTCCGGGGGCAGGGCGTGGGCACCTAAAAAGGTGGCTTCAATGTGTAAAGGAAACTTTTCATCCAATTGCCTGATGACCTCAAGGATTTTTAACTCAGTTTCAAGGTCAAGTCCATAACCGGATTTGATTTCAAGACTTGTAATTCCCTGTTTTAACAATGCATCTATCCGTTTTGATGCCGATATGAATAATTCATCCTTTGAAGCGTTTCGAGTGGCTTTAACCGTGGAGAAAATGCCGCCGCCCTTTTTTGAGATCTCTTCATAGGTTGCGCCGTTGAGTCTCATTTCAAATTCATTGGATCTTGAGCCTGCCCAGGCAAGATGGGTATGGCAGTCTACAAATCCGGGCAGAATCCAGCACTTATTGCAATCAATGATTTTTTGGCATCTGGTTTTAACACTTTTTTGCAGATCTTTTTCTTTGCCCACCCGGACAATAGTTTTCCCGGTGACGGCCAGAGCGGCATTTTCAATAATAGAAAGTGCATTGCCAGCCATGGTGGCAAGATGACAATTGATAAACAGGGTATCAATTTTATCGGGCAGCGGGGTTTCCATGTGTTCTAAGGCTCCATGTTGATGGATTGTTCTATGGTTTTTCTGATTTGTTTTGTTTTTCTGTGGATATTGTGTTTAATGGTAAATACTTTTTGTCTTAATTCCAATGAAAAAGCATTATCTTTGATGTCCATTAAATTAATAAACACATTATAGGCAGCGCCCCGGACTGCGGCATCTATCAGCTCTGCTGCCACACCGGCATCTGTTATGCAGTTAGGGTTTCCTTTCTTGATAACCGTTTCGACCAGCACCATGGCGGATGCTGCTGTTTTCAGTGTGTGATACGGAACCTGTGCCGCAGCTTTCAGTGCATCCTGAATAGCCTGTTTTCGAAGGTTAATTTCAACAGATGTCTTTTTAGGCAGTTTAAATGCTTTAATGACACGATTATAAGCAAGGGTATCCGCATCCACCTGTTCTAAAAGTTTATCTTGAAGAGTGCCTGATTTTTTTTTGACATCGAGCATGAATGTTTCAACTTCTTTATATTTTTTTCCCCCCAGGGTCAGGCTGGCAACCATGTGGCACAGTGCTGCCCCTAAAGATCCGCAAAGGGCGGCAATGCTTCCCCCGCCCGGAGCAGGGGAAGCAGATGCCACCTCATGGGTGAAATCCTGTAATTTTAAATCAATGAGTGTCATGAAAGATCCTGATGCATATTAATCATGGGCAGTTTAACGCCTTTTGTATTTGCCACATCAATGGCAGATTCATAGCCGGCATCGGCATGTCGGATGATCCCGGTGCCCGGATCATTTCGAAGAACCGTGGTGACGCGGTTTTCAGCTTCCGGTGTTCCATCGGCCACAGTGACCTGGCCTGCATGGAGGGCATACCCGATTCCCACGCCGCCGCCGTCATGGAAGGATACCCATGTGGCACCCGATGCCACGCTTGTCATGCAGTTTAACAATGCCCAGTCTGCCACAACATCCGAGCCGTCTTTCATGGCTTCGGTCTCCCTGTATGGGGATGCCACTGATCCGCAGTCCAGATGGTCTCTTCCGATAACGATGGGGGCTTTGACTTTTCCATCTCTGACAAGATCATTGAACAGCTTGCCTGCTTTTTCTCTTTCACCATACCCCAGCCAGCAGATTCTTGTGGGCAGTCCCATGTGTTCGACTTTTTCTTCGGCCATTTTCAGCCAGTTGACCATTTTGGTTTTTTCAGGGAAAAGTTTGAGAAGTTCACGGTCTGTTACCTTGATGTCTTCAGGGTCGCCGGAAAGGGCAGCCCATCTGAAAGGCCCTTCACCCTGACAGAAAAGTTCCCTGATATAAGCCGGAACAAATCCCGGATAATCCATGGCATTGTCAACGCCTCGTTTCATGGCCTGGGCCCTTAAATTATTTCCATAATCAAAGGCAACGGCACCTTTTTCTTTCATTTCAAGTATGGCTCTCACATGGTCTGCCATGGAGTTCAAAGCCATGTCCTTGTATTTTTCCGGGTCGGTTTTTCGCAAGGATAGTGCCTCTTCAAAGGACAGGCCCTGGGGAAAATATCCGTTAAGTTCATCATGGGCACTGGTCTGGTCGGTGATGACATCGGGAATAAATCCTTTTTGTATCATGGCCGGCAGTATATCCACTATATTTGCACGAAGACCAATGGAGAGCGGTTTGCCTTGCTTTGCAGCTTCTCTGGCTTTGGAAATTGCATCATCAAGATTTGAAGCTTCAATATCCAGGTATCGTTTTTCAAGCCTTTTAGCGATGCGGTTTTTATCAATCTCAATACAGATGGCAATCCCGTTGGCCATGGTAACTGAAAGGGGTTGTGCGCCGCCCATTCCCCCAAGCCCTGCTGTTACCACAATTTTTCCGGTGAGATCGGAATGATAATGTTTTTGTCCCAACGAGGCAAATGTTTCATAGGTTCCCTGGAGGATTCCCTGGGTACCGATATATATCCATGAGCCGGCTGTCATCTGGCCGTACATGATCAGGCCTTTTTTATCCAGTTCATGGAAGGTATCCCAGTTGGCCCACTGGGGGACAATGTTGGAATTGGCAATCAGGACCCTGGGGGCACTTTCATGGGTTTTGAGCACACCCACGGGTTTTCCTGACTGGACCAGCATGGTTTCATCATTTTCAAG
>JAGLNZ010000483.1 GCA_023139225.1 Desulfobacula sp.
TAGACAATCAATTCATCGGGGTTTTCACCATTGTCAGGATCAAGATTGTTGCAAAGCATGCGCAATGCTGCTTCCTGGTACCAGCCCTTGCAGTGAAGCTGGGTCCCTCTGGGTGCTCTGACAGGGCGGGCAACGCCGCATCCGATATTAAGATCCTTTAAAAGTTTTTCTTTATTAGTCATTATTTTCCTCCCAATATGGTTGACATTTGTTTTTAAATTCGATAGTAGTTGTCTATACAAGTATAGATATGATGTCAAGCGATTTTTAATTTTAACAGCAACACTAAAAAGCGGACAGGAAAATTCATGGCCAGATCAGAACAAGTATTTGCCTTATATGAAAAAATAAAAAAAAGTGTTGTCAAGGATATTGAATCGGGAAAATTAAAGCCCGATGACAAAGTGCATTCGGAAACCAAGCTTGCAAGAATTTTTAATGCATCAAGAATGACGGCAAACCGCGCGCTTAAAGAACTGACGGAAGAAGGCAGGATTGTCAGGGTACAGGGAGTCGGTACTTTTGTGGCAAGGCCCAAACCCGGTGCCGCTCTTCTTGAAATTAAAAGTATTGCAAAAGAGATTGCTGACTGGGGCGGGGTACATTCTTCACAAATCCTGGTGTTAAAACAAGAAAAGGTTAAAGAGGAAATCGCCCAAAAAATGAATCTCAACCCGGGTGATGCGGTTTTTCATTCCATTATTGTCCACAAGGACAAAGGTGTCGGTGTCCAGTATTCCGAACGCTTTGTCAATCCCAAAGTGGCTCCCCATTATCTAGACCAGGATTTTAATAAAATAACGCCCAGTGAGTATCTTTTACAAGTAGCCCCGGTACAGGAGGCAGAACATATTATCGAGGCTGTAAATTGTAAAAGGCAGATACAAAAGCATTTGAAAATCAAACCGGATGAACCGTGCATGTCGCTTAAAAGACGCACATGGTCTTTTGACATGGTTGCAACCTACAGTATCATCATTTCTCCCGGATCAAGATATAAACTGGTTGGAAAATTTATAAGAGGATAAAAAAAAATGAATGAACAAATCGTCTTACATGGGAATGACTTTTTTCTCGAAGATCTGGTTCAAATAGCAAGAAATAATGTTGGAATAAAAATATCCGTCGAGTCTGAATCCAGAATCAATAAGGCACGTAAACTCATTGAAAAATGGGTAAAGAACGGAGAAAGAATATATGGTGTTACCACAGGGTTTGGCGCCTTGTCAGATGTGACGATTTCCTATGAGGATACGAAAAAGCTTCAAAAAAATATCCTTTTGAGTCATGCCGCCGGAATCGGCAAACATATGGAAGATGATGTGGTCAGAGCTATGATGGCCTTGCGTATAAATGATTTTTGCCGTGGCAATTCCGGACTGAGACTTGAAACTATTGAAAAGCTTGCCCAGATTTTAAATACAGGAATTATACCGGTGGTGCCGGAAAAAGGATCTGTGGGAGCAAGTGGTGATCTTGTGCCCATGGCACATCTTGCTCTTGTGTTGATCGGAGAAGGAGAGGCTTTTGTTGACGGCAAAAGGATGTCCGGTGCCCGGGCGTTAAAGAAAAAATCGATCAAACCCCTGGTGCTTGAATCAGGAGAGGGGATTGCCCTGATCAACGGGACCCAGTTCATGATTGCCCTGGGGTGTCTGGCGCTCCACGATGCCTTAAATCTTTGTAAACATGCAGATATTGCAGCCAGTATGAGCCTTGAAACCCTCATGGGTACAAGGGCTGCCTTTGATCCGAGAATTCATAATGCAAGACCCCATACAGGGCAGATCAAAGCCGCCGATAACATGCTCAGAATTACGGAAAATTCAGGCATCATTTCTTCCCATAAAGATTGTTCCCGGGTCCAGGATGCCTATACCTTAAGATGTTCGCCCCAGGTCCATGGCGCTTCCTGGGATGCGTTTGCTTATGTGGACAAGGTGGTCAAAGTGGAGATGAATTCATCTACTGAAAATCCCCTGATCTTCACGGAGTCTGAAGAATTTCTTTCCGGAGGCAACTTTCATGGCCAGCCTCTGGCCCTTGCCAGTGATTTTTTAGGCATTGCAATAGCAGAACTTGCCAATATCTCGGAAAGGCGGATAGAAAGGCTTGTGAACCCGCAGCTTTCAGGACTTCCGGCATTTCTTATTGAAGACGGGGGACTCAATTCCGGATTCATGATCGCCCAGTATGCAGCAGCTTCCCTTGTTTCTGAGAACAAGGTCCTTGCCCATCCCGCATCTGTTGATTCCATTCCGACTTCCGCAAACAAGGAAGATCATGTCTCCATGGGCTCTATTGCAGCGCGAAAGTGCAGGGATATTGTCGGCAACACCGAGGAGGTCATTGCCATTGAGTTATTATGTGCTGCCCAGGGCATTGATCTGTTCACCAATGTGAAAGCCGGAGACGGCACCCTGGCTGCCTATGAAGTCATCAGAAGCAAGGTCGATTACATGAAAGAGGACAGATTGCTTTCAGCAGACATCGCAAAGGTAAAAAAATTATTAAGGAGCGGCAGTATTGTCAAGGCGGTTGAAGACAAAGTGGGCAAGCTGTATTAATAATAATTATATCGTGTAATATAGAAATTGAAACCGGTTTAAATGGAAAATAAAACTTTGTACAATTCGGATAAACATGGCAGCGACACAATTCAATCGCAGCTTATGCCCCTGTTTTTCCTGACATCAATTTTTTTCTTAAATTTTACCATCCGGATAATTATTGCACCTTTACTGCCGACCATATTAACCGATATGGATCTGACCAGTGATCAGGCAGGTTCTTTTTTTCTGATATCCGCATCAGGGTATTTTATTTCATTATTATGCTCAGGATTTGTTTCCTCGCAAATTTTGCATAAAAAAACAATTGTATTTTCAGCAGTGGCAACCGGCATTGCTTTCTTATGTACAGGTTTAAGCCAGAGTCTGATGAGTATGCGCATAGGGCTGTTTGTTGTGGGTATGACATCAGCATTGTACCTTCCTTCAGGGATAGCCATGCTGACATCTTCAATAAGCAGCCGGAACTGGGGTAAGGCAATCGGTATCCATGAACTGGCTCCGAACTTAAGTTTTCTGCTGGCCCCGATCATCTGTGAAGGGTTGCTGTTGTGGCTTTCATGGAGAAGCGTTTTTGTTGTTATCGGAGGGACATCCATTTTGTTCGGCATTTGTTTTTTTAAGTTTTCCTCGGTAAAGGATTTTCCCGGAGAACCCCCTATGCTGAAATCATTTTTGCCCCTTGTGGCAACCCCCTCTTTCTGGATGATGATCATTTTATTCAGCTTAGGCGTGACCGGGACTTTGGGGGTTTATTCCATGCTGCCTTTATACCTTGTTAACGAGCATGGCATGCTTCAGTCCCAGGCCAATACATTGATTACCATGTCCAGGATTTTAACCTTGCCCATGGCGCTGTTGGCGGGATGGCTGTCAGATCATTTCGGCCTGAAACCAACGCTGGCATTTGTATTGTTCTTTACCGGCATTTTAACTTTATCTATAGGTGTGTCAACAGGTCGGATCATGCAGGTTTTTATATTTTGCCAGCCAGTGTTTGCTATGTGTTTTTTCCCTCCCGCATTTGCAGCCTTGTCACATATCGGTTCTAAAGAAACCCGCAATATTGCTGTCTCTTTTACAATACCCATTGCCTTTCTGCTAGGTGGAGGACTTGTTCCAAATGTAATCGGTATTTTAGGGGAAAAAGGCTTTTTCCCCATGGGATTTATTGTTGCAGGCGGATTAATTCTTTCCGGTGCTGTTATTCCGTTTCTTCTTAAATTTCAGAAAGATAATTGATTAAAATTCCTTGATTTTTGTCGTAATCCAATCTAAATATAAGTCATATAAAATAATATCACCACTATTCAGTTTTTCATTTGTTTAAATTAGTTTTGCAATAATCGTTTTAGGGCAGTCTACCATGTCAGAGTACAGGCGAAAAAAGTTTGGTATCTTAATA
>JAGLNZ010000484.1 GCA_023139225.1 Desulfobacula sp.
TTTTCCCTGTCATAAATTGAAATATAAATATTGGGGACATGAATCAGGCGGTTAAGGGACTGATGGATGGATAGATATAAATCAGCCAGGTTTGGTGTGGTATTCACTGCATTTGAAATATCAAAAAGAGTGGAGTTTATTTTCCCGGCATGTTTAAGCTGTGCAATCTGGTTTTCAAGATGTTCAATTTTCTTTTTATAATCTTCTTTCTCCATTTATTTGGTCATTTCCCCTCTGATTTATTAAACCCGGGACATATTCTAATTTAGATTTCTCTTCGAAGGGCAATGGCTTCTTCATTTTTAGGATCTATCCTGAGAATTTGATTCAGATAATCATCGGCTTTAAGGACCTTTCGATTCATATAGTATATTTTGGCAATCTGAAATTTTGCATCGATATGGCTTCTGACATGACGGTCAACATTAATAAAATACTTCAGTGCTTTTTCCCAGTCACCCGCCTCCTGGTGAATCAGACCTGCTTTATAGATCATATCATAATTTGAAGGGTTCTCTTTGATACTCAAATCAAGCAATGCCTGGGGATATTCAAGCTCATTATTGACAAGACAAATATCGATCACTTTTTCTCTGGCAGCATTCTGTTTTTTTGAACGGGCAATAACTTTTGAAAAAATATCAAGGGACAAACGCTTAAAATTATTTTTCAATAATTTTTCACCAAGATCAAACGCTTTATCATTATACCGGTCACTTAATGATAAAATTTCAATAAAATATTTGCCTGCCTTTTCAAGATTCTTGGTGCGCAAATAAAAATCAGCCAGATGTACTCTTGTAATCGTATCCTGTTTGTTGATCGACACTGCTTTTAACAGGCACTTTTCCGCAATAGCATTTTTCTTTATTTTAAAATGCAACAATCCTAACTGGCGCAATAGTCTTGACGCAGACGGCTTATGGACCAATGCAATTCTTATTTGCTCAATAGCTGTTTCATAATCTCCAATTTCCTCAAGTTCTCTTGCTTTTAATCGATGCCTGGTTGCAGGATCGGGATTATTAGCCCTGTTAATCACTGCTTTGATTTTCTTGTCCAGAGATGCAAGGGTCAAGGGTTTTAGAAGATAACCATCAATTTCAGTTTCAGCAACTTCGGAAACGATATCCCGTTCTGCTTCAGCCGTTACCATAATAACCGGTATATCTCGCAGCGCCGTATCATTCCTAATTTGCTCAAGCATTGTGATCCCGTTCATAACCGGCATATTCCAGTCAATAATCGCAAGATCACATTTTGAGCCGCTTAATACTTCCAGACCTTCTCTTCCGTTTTCAGCAAACCGCAAATTCTTTCCAATATCTAAATTCTTAAGCATCTTTCGAATGGTTAACCGCATGCTTTTCATATCATCAACAATAAGGATCGACATGTTTTCAATATTGATCATAGCTTAGCTTCCCTGACAAACTTGTTATATTCATTTTGAACTGCCTCAAACTTTGAAACAAAGGAATCAGAATTTTGGGCTTTTGCATCTGTCTCCATATCCAAAGCAGCACTTCTCAATAGATCTGCATTAACATTGGCAGCAGATCCTTTTAACGCATGTAAGTTTGATCTTACATCTTCAGTATCATTTTCATTAATTGCATTGCTAATCTTTTCCAGCAACTCAGGTGCTTCCTGAAAAAAAGCGTCTAATACGACCTCGATGATTTCCTCATCGTCTCCAAATCTCTCAAATAATTTATCCTTATTAAAACAGATATCCGCTTGAGCATTTTCTTTGAATAAATCCATTTGTGATGTTTCAACTATTCCATCGCCAGCTGTCTGAAATTTTTCAGCATGCTCTTCTTCTGCCTGGTGCATACTATCCGCTAAATTCGATTTGATCTTTTCTGATAAAATATCCGGCTCAACCGGTTTTGCAATAAAATCATCCATTCCGGCTTTAAAACACTTTTCCCGGTCACTTTCAAATGCGTTTCCTGTCATGGCAATAATGGGGATATGGCACATTTTCAATATTTTTTCATTCTCCCTGATCTGACGGGTTGCTTCAAAGCCGTCCATCACAGGCATCTGACAATCCATTAAAATCAAATCATAAAAATTGTCTTTATGCTTTTGAACGGCTTCAAGACCATTTTTCGCCTCGTCTGTCTTATATCCCTGCTTGCCGATCAATGCCTTGGCGGTTAAAAGATTTGTTTCCATGTCTTCAACGATCAGGATCTTCCTGAGATATTTTTTGGTTTCAATAATACTGTAGCGGGTAATAATGGGCAGATTGTCACCATGGGCAGGTGGCCGGGACAATACCGCTTTGATACAATCCAAAAGCAGTGATTTTTCCACGGGTTTACTTAAAAAAGCTGCGAACCCTATTTCCTCAAATCGTTTTGCATCCCCTTGTTTACCCACAGAAGTTAACAGCAGCAATTTTATATCCTTAAAATCATCGTCGTTTTTGATCTTTTCTCCCAGGGTTCGGGCCGCTGTATCACTTTCTTTGGCTTCCATGATCACCACATGAAAGGGATCATTTTCATCCTGGGCCCATTTAAGCATTTCCATCGCTTCTGTTTCATCAAATGCCTGATCATAGTCTATTTTCAAGGCATTAAGATTGTTCTCAAAATTAATGCCAAGGGATGATCCGTCACTTAAAACAAGCACCTTGCATTCATCAATATTCTGGACAAAAAAATCAAAAGTTTGTTCTTTTTTAGACTGTTTTTTCAGTGTCAGGGTAAACCAGAACGTAGAGCCTATCATTTCAATACTTTGGGCGCCTATTTCTCCCTCCATTTTTTCAACCAGCAGCTTTGATATGGCAAGGCCCAGGCCTGTGCCCCCGTATTTTTTTGTGATGGACAAATCAGCCTGGGTAAAGGATTCAAAAAGGGCTTCCACCTGATCTTCTTTTATGCCAATGCCGGTATCTTCCACAGTAAAATGAAGATTTGCACAAGTTTCATCTTCTGATTTTAAAGTAATATTTAATGTCACCTCTCCCGAATCCGTAAACTTGATGGCATTTCCCGTAAGGTTATTTATTACCTGACGGATTCGGCCAATATCTCCCTGTAAGCGGCATGGAATATCCGGATCAATGGAATATGAAAAATCAATCCCCTTTTGCCTGGCCTGAAGTTCGGGCAGGGACACAATATCTTTTATGGTAATATCAAGATCAAAATCCCTGATATCCAGTTCCAGCTTGCCTGCTTCGATTTTTGACAAGTCAAGTACATCATTGACAATTGTTAATAATGCCCTGGCACTGTTATAAACTATCTTGGAATATTTTTCTTGTTCTTCATCCAGATCAGAATCAAGCAGGACATGCATCATACCGATAATGCCATTCATTGGATTCCTGATTTCATGACTCATGTTTGCCAGGAATTCATCTTTGATTTTCAAGGCATTATCGGTATTTTCAGAAATCTGCCTGCATTGTGCCCTTGATTGCTCAAGCAGTATGCCGGCTTGAGCACTCTTTTTGACATAGAAAACCATTGACCCGTAAAAACAACCCAAAATAGCTAAAAGGTTATAAAACCTGTAAAGGCTGATATTAATAATTCTTTCAGCCACAAAAACACCTAAATTCAACCGTTGCTCCAGATAAAAAGAAAAGAAAATCAGAAAAGCAATTGTAAGATACAGTAATCTAAATTTTTTATCTGAAAAAACAGTGATAAACAAAGGTACAAAAAACAGCAGAATCATGGAGATGCTGAAAAATCCGCCGGTTTTATAGCAAAGATATGAAAGATAAAACAAAAGGCAGGTATTCAGTATATGACCGGAAAGGAGACCTTTGTCTTGTTTGATAAAATAGGGGTTAATGATCATTATTAAAAATATCAAACAACTGACGACTAAAATGGACAAGGCTCCTATCCTTAAAAATAAGACCGCCTGGATGGCGATTAACCCTGCAAAAAACAAAGAAAAGACTTTTAGATTGTTGGAATCATGCATTGTTGATTTAGTTTATTTCTATTGTATTGTTAAAATTGATAAAAATAACAAGTATTGTAAGCCCTTGGACATGGCAAATTATATAGAAACCTAGTAGAGATTGTCAAATCTATTTTAGAGAATAATATTTTCAGGGAAATAAAAAAAATTTCTTGACTTTAATAAAATTTATATATAATAAATATTATTTAGTTAAAGTAAAAATTATGAAAATAAATAATATCAACATACTACTAGTCCTTATTATCGTGGAGGT
>JAGLNZ010000485.1 GCA_023139225.1 Desulfobacula sp.
AACTTTAAAAGCCGTTATCAGCCCCCAAAGGGCAGATAACGGCTTTTTTTGTTTGGAGACACACAAAACATGAGAAGCCACACCGCAACAAAGGGCATTGCAAGAGCACCCCATAGAAGCCTGATGAAGGCCATGGGCTATACAGACAGGGAAATTGACCGGCCCTTTATCGGCATTGCCAACTCTGCCAATGAATTGATCCCGGGACACATGCATCTGGACAATATTGTCAAAGCCGTCAAATCAGGCATCAGCATGGCAGGCGGAACCCCCATGGAATTTTCAACCATCGGCATATGCGATGGTATTGCCATGAACCATAAAGGCATGCACTACTCTCTGGCATCCCGCGAACTCATTGCAGACTCCATAGAAGTCACAGCCATGGCCCACCCCTTTGATGCCATTGTCATGGTTCCCAATTGTGACAAAATTGTTCCGGGCATGCTTATGGCAGCAGCAAGGTTGAATATCCCGGCCATATTTATCAGCGGCGGTCCCATGCTTTCCGGCATTCATCCCGACAATAAAGACCAAAAAATAGATCTTGTCACAGTATTTGAAGCAGTCGGGGCAGTCCAGTCCGGCAGGATGACACAAGAACAGCTTTGTGATATTGAAAATGCGGCCTGCCCCACATGCGGATCATGTGCAGGGATGTTTACGGCAAACTCAATGAATTGCCTGACAGAAGCCATTGGGATGGCCCTTCCGGGTAACGGGACCATTCCGGAACCCATGTCTGAAAGAATCAGGCTGGCCAAACAGGCTGGGATGCAGATCATGGAACTATTAAATAACGATATCACCCCTGATAAAATTTTAACAAAAAATGCGTTTATGAATGCCCTTGTGGTTGATATGGCCCTTGGATGTTCCACCAATACAGTGCTTCACTTAAAAGCTCTTGCCAATGAAGCCCGCGTGGATATTAATCTGAACCTTATTAATGACATCAGCAGAAAAACCCCCCATTTATGTTCCTTAAGTCCGGGGGGCGAAGATCGCATTGAAGACTTAAATATTGCCGGCGGCATCCCGGCTGTCATGAAAGAACTTTTTGACCATGACATGCTCAATGCCGATTGTTTGACCGCCACAGGGAAAACTGTGGCTCAAAACCTTGAAAGCGTTATTAAAAAAGACCAGCAGGTAATCCGGTCTTGCGACAATCCCTATCATAAAGAAGGTGGGTTAGCTATACTCTTTGGCAATCTTGCCAAAGAAGGCTGTGTAGTCAAACAGTCTGCCGTTCTTGACAAGATGCTCCGGCATCAGGGTGTGGCCAGAGTATATAATTGTGAAGAAGACGCAACAAAGGCAATTGTCGACAATCAGATCAATAAAGGGGATGTAATTGTCATCCGGTATGAAGGACCTTGCGGTGGCCCCGGCATGCGTGAGATGCTCACCCCCACATCTGCCATTGCAGGCATGGGACTTGATGAAAGTGTAGCTCTTATAACCGACGGTAGATTTTCAGGCGGAACCAAAGGGGCATCCATCGGCCACATCTCTCCGGAAGCCACGGAAGGCGGGCTTATTGCAGTTGTCAAAGAAAATGATCAGATCAAAATAGATATTCCGGCTAAAACCATTGAGCTTCTGGTTTCAGAGGATGAAATTTTGACAAGGTTTTCCAAATGGGAAAAACCTGAACCCAAAATCAAAACAGGATATATGGCCCGGTATGCCAAGATGGTGAGTTCAGCCGGCAATGGTGCCATATTTAAAGATACATTATAGGAGATAAAAAATGAAACTTACAGGTGGCCAGATTCTTATTAAAATGATTAAGGCAGAAGGTGTTGACACAATTTTTGGATATCCGGGTGGTGCTGTAATTGATATTTATGATGCGCTTGTAAAGCAAAATGGCCTTAACCATATCCTGGTCCGGCATGAACAGGGCGCTGTCCATGCAGCCGATGCCTATGCAAGGGCAAATAAATCCGTTGGTGTTGCCCTGGTAACTTCAGGCCCGGGAGCCACCAATACGGTGACGGGAATTGCATCTGCACACTCAGACTCCATCCCCCTTGTTGTATTTACAGGCCAGGTGCCGACAGCACTGATCGGGAATGATGCATTCCAGGAAGTCGATATTGTGGGCATCACAAGACCCTGCACCAAACATAATTATCTTATAAAAAATGTAGACAAACTGGCTTCAACCATTAAAGAAGCCTTTCATCTGGCAAGATCAGGCCGGCCGGGACCTGTTCTCATTGATCTTCCAAAGGATATTATGCAGGCCCAAATTGATTTTACAGAACCCAAAGAGATCTCTTTGAAATCCTATAAACCCAATTACAAGCCCAACAAAAAACAGCTCAACAAAGTGGTCGATCTGATCCGCCGGGCCAAAAGTCCGGTTATTTTTGCCGGAGGCGGTGTTATTCTCTCCCGGGCTTCAGACCAAATCACCCGCCTTGCAAAAATGGCAGACATTCCGGTCACTGCATCTTTGATGGGGCTTGGAGCATTTCCGGGATCACACCCCCTGTGGTTGGGAATGCTGGGCATGCACGGCACCTACCGGGCCAATATGAGCATCGGCCACTGTGATCTCATGATTGCCGCAGGTGTTCGATTTGATGACAGGGTGACAGGCAACATTGAAAAATTTGCCCCGGAAGCCAAAATTGTCCAGATTGATATTGATCCTACTTCTATCCATAAAAACATAGAGGTCCAGTGTCCCATTGTTGGGGATTGCAAAGCCGCTTTGGAGGGGATCATTCAATTAATGGAAGACAAGGATACAAATGATTATAAAAATGATCGAAAGGTGTGGCTTGACCGGATCGAGGAATGGAAAAGTACAACCCCTTTAAGGTATGAACAGGACAATGTTGTGATCAAGCCCCAATTTGTCATTGAAAAACTCTATGAGCTGACAAAGGGCGAAGCCATCATCACAACCGAGGTGGGCCAAAACCAGATGTGGGCGGCACAATATTATCACTTTGACAAACCCAACCATTTTATTACATCTGGAGGGCTTGGTGTCATGGGGTTTGGTTTACCCGCAGCCATTGGTGCTAAAGCTGCCTGCCCCGACAAGCTGGTGGTTGATATTGCCGGAGACGGGTCCATCCAGATGAATATCCAGGAATTAATGACGGCCATTGAATCAAAGATAGATGTTAAAATCGTTATTCTGAACAATCAATATCTGGGCATGGTGAGACAATGGCAGGAACTCTTTTATGATAAAGTTTATTCTTCCACTAACATGGAAAATGCTCCTGATTTTGTAAAACTGGCCGAAGCGTACGGTGCAAAAGGATTAAGATGTACAAGGCCTGATGAGGTTGAATCCACTCTGTCAGAAGGTCTTGAAACTGAGGGAACGGTTGTCATGGAATTTGCCGTAGACAGGGAAGAGTCTGTTTACCCCATGGTTCCGGCGGGTGGTGCAATCACGGAAATGCTTCTGGTCTAGTTTTTAAATTCACAAAGGATATTACAATGAAAACAAATAGTTACTTACTTTCCATTCTCGTAGATGATGAACCCGGAGTTCTTTCAAGGATTGCAGGACTTTTTTCAGGACGGGGCTTTAATATTGACAGTTTAAGTGTGGCCAGCACGGTGGAGCCTGATGTATCAAGGATTACCATGGTGACCAAGTGCGAACCCCATATCATTGAACAGATAAAAAAACAGCTTCATAAACTGATCAATGTTATTACGGTAAATGATCTTACAGATAAAAAATATGTTCAGCGGGAGCTGGCATTAATCAAAATAAATGCACGGCCTGAAAAAAAAGCGGACATATTAAGAATTGTCGATATTTTTAGATGCAAAATTGTAGATGTGGGCCTTTCCCACTACACCATAGAAGTGTCCGGGGACAGTGAAAAACACGATGCAATTATCTCTTTATTAAACCCCATGGGGATTATTGAAATTGCATCCACAGGCTCCATTGCCCTGGCAAGGGAAAACGGAAAAAAATAATCGGAAAATCAGCTTTGGTCAGCCAAAATTACAACCGACAAACAGGACAAACAATGGAAAAAGCACTTTTATATGACACCACGCTAAGGGATGGTATGCAGGGAGAAAATATATTCTTCTCCCCTGAAGACAAGGTGAAAATAGCAAAACGTCTTGATGAGGCCGGCATCCACTATATTGAAGGCGGATGGCCCGGATCAAATCCGGGTGCCCAGCATTTTTTCGAAATGGTAAAAGATATGGAATTCAAAAATGCCAAAGTAGCCGCTTTCGGCTCTACCCGGCGCCAGGGAAAACCTGTAAGCACCGATGCCAATATACAGGCACTTCTGGACAGCCAGGCCCCTGTGATCACCATATTTGGAAAATCCTGGGACCTCCATGTCGAATCCATTATGCAGAATACAAAAAAAGAAAATCTTGCCATGATCAAAGAGAGTATTGCCTACCTCTTAAGCCATGGCAGGGAGGTTCTCTATGATGCAGAACATTTCTTTGACGGATATAAAGCCGACCCGGACTATGCCTTAAAAACCCTTGAAGCTGCGGTTGAAGGCGGAACAAACTGCCTGGTTCTCTGCGACACCAATGGCGGGTCTCTGCCATGTGATATTGAAACGATCACCAGAAAGGCTATTGAACATTTCAAAAAAAGACCTGACCTTATCTTCGGCATCCACACCCACAATGACTGTGCCATGGCAGTGGCCAATTCAGTCACTGCGGTTCATGCAGGAGCAACCATGGTTCAGGGGACCGTCAATGGATATGGTGAGCGGTGCGGAAATGCCGACCTGACTGCCATTATTCCTATCCTGGCACTTAAAATGAACCGGGATTGTATCAGCCGTGAAAACCTTGAAAAGCTGCAGAATCTTTCACGTTTCATCTCTGAGACTGCCAATGTACCGCCTGTAAGTTCCAGGCCCTTTGTCGGTAAAAGTGCTTTTGCCCATAAAGGCGGGGTTCATGTCAGCGCCATCATGAAGAATCCTAGGGCCTATGAACATATTGCCCCGGAACTTGTCGGAAACAAACGACGCGTTATTGTTTCAGAACAGTCCGGCAAAAGCAATATCGAATATAAAGCCAAAGAACTTGGGGTAGATTTGGGTAAAAACAAAGCTATCGGGCACCAGATCGTATCCAGCATCAAGGATCTTGAAGACTATGGGTTTGAATTTGATGCGGCAGAAGGCTCATTAAAGCTTATCATGGAGAAACTCACCGATCAGTTTGTCCCACATTTTGAGCTTGAATCCTTCAGGGTGGTGGTTGAAAAAGATAAGGAACGCCCCTGCTATTCCCATGCCATGATCAAAATCAAGATGGGCAATAAAACGGAAATCACTTCGGCAGAAGGCGACGGCCCTGTGAGTGCATTGGATAATGCCTTAAGAAAAGCGCTTGCCACCATATTTCCGCAAATCAATGACATGCACCTGGTGGACTTCAAGGTTCGTGTGATTGACGGAATGGATGGAACCGATGCAAAGGTACGTGTTCTGATTGAATCACGGGATGAAAACAATATTTTTTCAACCATCGGTGTTTCAGAAGACATTATAGAAGCAAGCTGGCAGGCATTGGCCGACAGTTTTCAATATAAACTCTCATTAGACAATAAAAACAAGGCACAATAAAATGACAAAAGACAACCAGATTATTATTTTTGACACCACATTAAGAGATGGAGAACAATCCCCCGGAGCCAGTATGAACCAGGCTGAAAAACTGCGTATTGCCACCCAGCTTGAAAAACTGGGTGTCAATGTGATTGAAGCAGGATTCCCCGCCGCATCTGAAGGGGATTTTCAAGCGGTCAAGGCCATTGCAAAAACCCTTAAAATCACACAGGTTGCAGCCCTTTGCAGGGCCAATGTAGATGATATCAACCGGGGATGGGAAGCCATTAAAAATGCAGTGCACCCAAGAATCCACACCTTTATTGCCACATCTGAACTGCACATGAAATATAAACTCCAAATGGAGGCTTCCCAGGTCCTGGAACAGGCAGTCAAATCCGTAAAACTTGCCGCATCCTACACAGATAATGTAGAATTTTCCGCAGAAGACGGATCAAGATCCGAGCCTTCCTTTTTATGCAAGATATTTGAAGCGGTTATTGATGCAGGCGCCACAACTATCAACCTTCCTGATACCGTAGGATACGCCATCCCTGAAGAATATGCACAGCTTGTTAAATATGTCATGGAAAATACTCCCAATATGGACAAGGCCATATTGAGTGTTCATTGCCATAATGATCTGGGCCTTGCTACATCCAACACCCTGGCTGCCATAAAAGCAGGTGCCAGGCAGGTTGAAGTCACCATCAACGGTATTGGAGAAAGAGCCGGAAATACCTCTCTTGAAGAAGTGGTCATGTCGCTGAATACAAGACCCAATTTCTTTCCCCAGACCACATCCATTGATACCAGAAGGATTTATCCCACAAGCCGCCTGGTCAGCATGATCACGGGCATCATGGTGCAGCCTAACCGGGCAATTGT
>JAGLNZ010000486.1 GCA_023139225.1 Desulfobacula sp.
AGCGGCGGTACTATACTGGAACCCTCAACAGGAAAAATCTACAGATGTGAATTATGGGTTAAGGATGGAAAATTAATGCTCCGGGGCTATATTGCCTTTTTCTACAGAACTCAGACCTGGCTTAAGGTTGAATAAATTAATCAATTTTTAAATTGTACGAAAGTTGTAATAATATCACCCACATGAAACATTAATTTGCTGTTTTTTCTTCAGGAGTCTGATCAATAAATTCAACATTTTGTGTCTTTGTTGTATTGTGGGTGATATTTGCCATATGGCATGGAATACAATGCTCTATGATTTGCTTGACGGGCATATGGAACATAATCTGCTGCTGAATTTATTGCAGTAACAACAACTTGAGCGATCAAACCAACCAATCCTCCTCCTGAATTCCCACCAGACAAATCAACGACAACCAGTTTCATCTTTTATATTGGAAAATAGCCAAAAAATTATTATTTTTACCTTGGCAAACAGCCAAAATTTTAGTAAATATATATTGAAAATTAGCCATAAATCTATAAAAACGGTGTGCGAGGACAATAGGTTATGAAAAGAAAAATATACGCATTATTGCAGGAATGGAAAAATGACAATAATCGCCGTCCACTACTGCTTCGGGGGGCTCGGCAGGTTGGAAAAACATATATTGTGAATGAATTCGGGCAGAATGAATTTGATTCATTCATTGCCCTTAATTTTGAAAAAAATCCCGAGTATAAAGATATTTTTCAATCTTTGGTTCCGGAAGATATTATTGAAAGGATTGCACTGTTTACAGGTAAGAGGATAACACCTGGAAAAACATTATTATTTTTAGATGAAGTGCAAGAATGCGCGTCTGCTATTATGGCCCTGAGATATTTTTATGAAGAAAAACAAGCCTTGCATATTATTGCGGCAGGTTCTCTATTGGAATTTACAATTAGATCTGAAAATTTTAGAATGCCGGTGGGTCGTGTACAATATATTTATCTTTTTCCTTTATCGTTTTCAGAGTTCCTGGAAGCAATAGGAGAAGCTACGCTTCGCGACCATATATCCGATCCAACGCATTTAAGGCTCATACCTGATGCGTTGCACCAAAAACTGAATGAATACATAAAAAAATATTTTTTAATCGGGGGAATGCCGGCAGTTGTCAATCAATATATCACAAACCATGATATAATCTCATGCCAGAAAATTCAACGATTAATAATAGATACCTATCTTGATGATTTTGGCAAATATGCCCGAAAAATAAAACATCGCTATCTCAATAAAATATTCAATGCCGTTCCAACAATGGTCGGGGAAAAATTTAAATATTCTCATGTGGATAATACTATAAAATCCAGAGAGCTTAAAGAAGCGCTTGAATTATTAGAAATGGCCGGAGTCGTGAGGAAAATAAAAAAAACAAGCGGGGCAGGTCTGCCTTTGGAAGCAGGTGTTAAGGAACAGCATTTCAAAGTACTTTTTATGGATGTAGGCCTATTGCATGCTGCAAATGGAATTTATTCAGATACTGCACAGGCAAACGATTTTACAACATTGTTTCATGGTGCTGTCGCAGAACAATTTGTAGGACAAGAGCTTCTTGCTTACCAGAATCCATATAGTAAGCCATCGTTATATTATTGGGCTCGGGATGCAAAAAACAGTAGTGCCGAACTGGATTACCTTTTCCAAAAGAATACGGCGATAATACCGATTGAAGTAAAATCAGGATCAGTTGGAAGATTAAAAAGCCTTTTTATGTTTTTGGATAAATATAAATCAAACTGCGGGTTAAAGATATCCCAGGCTCGTTATTTGGAAAAAGGAAAAATTTTGTGCTTACCCCTTTACGCTATCGAAAGTTTTTCTAAACAGCAGAAGCTGTCATAATAGGCCGCCTGCTTACCCATATCTGAAATCACGGATTTAGTTAAAAAATTTACTGCACCGCTTTTATGCCAGAAACCCTGGTACATAAAGGCGGTGTTGTTATAAATCGCTTCATCTATGCGTAACATTGCCTTTATTTTCGTAGTTTCTCCTTTAACAAACACATAAAATTCTTTTTGTATGGCCAATTTTTGGGCAGTTTTTAAATTCAAGTACACCGTGGGCATGTCGTCATTGAATGCAAATCCCTGAGAATGCATGGAATCAATGGTATGACAGGTCAGAAGCCGCAGGGGAAACTGATCATTTCCCATACTTGGTTCAAGAAAGGCCGGAAGCGGTGAAAGACCATCTTGTAAAGCTTTTTCACTATAGAGTTCAATTTTTCCCGAAGGCGTTTCAAAGGCTTTATTTTCCCAGGCGATTTCATCTGTTTCTATCCTTAAATATGCACCGGGTAATTGATCAAACCTTTTCCCAAGCTTATCCAGTAAGGGTTGTACACTCTTTTTCAAATATTCTTCGGAATCTTTGAATCCAAAATTTGTCAGCCCCATCTTTTCTGCCAGATTCAGGTAAAATTCAAACTCGGGCATGAGCCCTTCAGGCGGATCAACCGCCTTTTGTGAATAGTTTAACACAGGAGAATACATGGAAGTCGCAAAAAGATCATCCTGTTCAAAAACAAAAGCTGCCGGAATAACAATATCAGCA
>JAGLNZ010000487.1 GCA_023139225.1 Desulfobacula sp.
ATGGTGGATGACCTTGTGACAAGGGGAACAAATGAGCCTTACAGGATGTTTACCTCCAGGGCTGAATACAGGCTGCTGCTCAGAGAGGACAATGCTGATCTAAGGTTATCTGAAATCGGGAATGAACTGGGGCTTGTGGATGATGATACCTTAAAATTCTGCAAAGAAGTTGTGGCCCAGACGCATAAGGAAATCCAACGCCTTAAAAAAGCTGTAGTAAAGCCCACTGAAAAGGTTAATGCTTTTTTGCTGGCAAAAAAGACAAATCAGATTACCAACGGGGTGAAACTTGAACAGCTTTTAAAAAGAGCGCAACTTGATTATGCCTCTTTAAAAGAAATCTGTCCGCCGCCTGAGCCTGTTTTAAAAAGGGCGGAGCAACAGGTTGAAATCCAAATCAAATATGAAGGGTATATCCTGCGCCAGCTCAACGAAATAAAAAAATACAAAAACCTTGAAAAAATAAACATACCCAAAAAATTTAATTATTCCCAAGTCCATGGTCTTTCAAACGAACTTAGGGAAAAGCTGTGTCAAATTCTTCCTGAATCATTGGGACAGGCATCCAGGATTGACGGGATGACACCTGCTGCCATATCTGTATTAATGGTTGCACTCTCAGCATTTCAAAATAAAACCAGGGCTTGACTTGAATAAATTCAAACTTAATATATAGAACATAAATTATTAAAATAATTGAATTATACCGTAAAAGGATTAATACATGGCCGATGATTATTACAAAATTTTAGGTATTGATAAAAAAGCTAGCGCATCTGAAATTAAAAAAGCTTATCACAAACTTGCCTTGAAATATCATCCTGACAAAACAAAGGGTGATAAAGCTTTAGAAGAAAAATTTAAAAAAATCAGTGAAGCCTATGCTGTTTTAAGTGATTCTGAAAAAAGAAACCAGTATGACACCTATGGATCAGCTGATTTTCAGCAACGCTTCTCACAGGAAGATATTTTCAGAAACTTTGATCTGGGTGATATTTTAAAGGAATTCGGATTTGGCGGCTCCCGGCGGGGCGGATTTTCTTCGGGATGTGGAAGAGGTGGACAACGAGGTGGTTTCTCCGGCATGGGCGGCAACCAGTTTTTCAATAATATGGGAGGTGGTGGTTTTGGACAACAGCAACAGCCTCAAATGAAAGGTAAAGACATTGAATATGAAATTCCTTTAACCATCCATGAAATTATCAAGGGCACCCAAAAAACGATTACAATCAACCAGGGTGGAAATGCCAAGGCAATCGAGGTAAAAATTCCCAGGGGACTTATCCATGGCAAAAAAATCAGGGTTGCCGGAAAAGGCGAAATAAGTCCTCACGGAGGCCCTCCCGGCAATCTGTACATCAAATCCAAGCCAATCCCTTCAAACGGGTATACCATTGAAGGAAATGATGTACTGCTCTCAAAACAGGTTTTGCTCACCCAGGCACTGCTCGGGGATACAATTGAAGTTGTGACACCGGATGGAACAGCCATCAATCTTAAGCTTCCTTCCGGAACAAATCCAAAATCAAAAATGCGTATACCCAAACACGGGATTCCCCAAATGAAAGGAAATGGTTGCGGAGA
>JAGLNZ010000488.1 GCA_023139225.1 Desulfobacula sp.
ATCCGTAGACCTTGGACTTCAATATGCCAACAATGATACTTGTTATCCCGGGATTATCGTGATTGGAGATATCATTAAGGCATTAAAATACAATCAATTTAAGGCCAATGAAATTGCCATCGGGATCACCCAGACAGGGGGGCAGTGCCGGGCATCCAATTATCTGCCCTTGATCAGAAAAGCAATGGTTGGAGCAGGGTTTGATGATATCCCTATTATTTCTGTTACCACTGCTCAAGGCTTAATTGATCAGCCGGGGTTTCAAATCAATTGGCTGATGAAGACCAAGATTTTGTTTGTAACAACCATGTTTGCAGATTGTATAGCAAAAATGTATTACGCCATTGCTCCCAGGGAGAAAATAAAAGGCCGGGCTCAAGGGTTAAGACAGCACTATATGGAAAAGGTCAACAAAAGTATCATTGCAAATGATTACGGGGAAATTTTCAGGTTGCTGGAACAAGCCATTGATGCCTTTAACGAAATTCATGTTCACAAAAGGCAATTGCCCAAAATGGGGATTGTGGGTGAAATTTATGCAAAATATAATTATTTTTCAAATCAGGATCTGGTTCACTGGCTGATCAGACAAGGCATTGAGCCTGTTCTGCCACCCATTATCGATTATTTTATTCAGGATCTTGTGAATTATAAAGAAAATATAAAGGCCGGTATCCGGCGCCCAAAATTATCAGATCTTCTGGGCTTTCCCCTTGAACGTTTGATAATGACATACCATAAAAAGATAAATACCCTGTTTTCAAAATTCAGGTATGGCATGCTGTTTCATGATATAAAACAGGTTGCCCAGAAAGCCTCTAACATACTGAGCATGACTAATCAATTCGGAGAAGGGTGGCTCATCCCGGGTGAAATAGCCACTTTGGCCGAACAGGGCGTTCATAACGTCATCAGCCTGCAGCCCTTTGGCTGTGTTGCCAATCATATTGTTTCAAAAGGTGTGGAAACAAAAATTAAATCCATATACCCTGATATGAATCTTTATTACCTGGATTTTGATGCCGGGATGAGTGAAGCAAATGTTAGAAACAGGCTGCATTTTATGATTGAACATCTGTAAGTTTTGATTTATTGAATAAATTCAAATCCCTTGTGGGGAGAATATGTTCCGGTTATCTTGATGAATTTATTTGCGGCATCATCGGATTCAACCATAAGGTTGGGTTCGATCACTTTTTTATCGTCAGGGATGCCGCAAAATATTTTTATGGTGGCAGCCCTTCTCAGGAATCCTTCAATGGAAAGCTTCATCGCACTCATCCTCTGGTTGACCTCATCCATATTTTCCTTAAGTGTTGATTCCCTGTATTTACAGGCTTTAATGCTTTGCGGAATTTTTTCCAGTGTTTCAAAAAGCTTTCTGACATCAATGACGACTTTTGTGTTGTTTTTTTTCTGAATCAAGTCCATTTCCTTGAAAATCGTTTCATAATTCATGGTCTTGGTGGCAATGATGATCGGCTTGATATGTTTTACAAGCTCATGATCGGCAATGGTCAACTTTGTCATTCGCTTCAATTCCAATTGAAGTTTTTCCATTAATACTTTTTCAGTATTTGCAAGCTTTAATTTGTCAGCTTGAAGGTTTTCCCTGGATTTTATCAAATCCTGTTTTTCCGTAAACAGGTTATGTCCGAAATGGATAATGTTTTCCCCTGAAAAATATAGACCGGTAAGTAAAAGGTTTTCAGTTTCTATCTTATTATTGGTGGTCAGGCCCCGGCTTTTTTCAAATACCACCTTTGGTGAAGAAACCTGGGAATCAATCAATTCTGTGTGAATTGTAATAGTTCCGCGTTCAGAAATGATTTTTGAATGAGTGACGGAATCAATACTGATATCCTTTAAGGCCATTACCGTGCTGCCGGACTGTGTTTTCATAATGACGGCATCATTATTGGTAATGATTTCGCCGCCGTCAACAATGGAGGTTTCGACTTTCCCATTGACCCGGAGTTTAAATCTGTTACAGATCACACCGATCTTCATGCTGACCGGGCAGGTATACTGGGTGCCGATATTTCCTGTTGAATAGTCCAGCTTTTTTACTTCAATTTCATCGGTGATGTCTATGCCGGTAATATCACCTTGCTCATTCCTGTTAAGAATAACAACCCCTATTTTTTGGGATTGTAAAAAAAATCCTTTTGATTTCCCGGTTTCATCGGGATCATCTATTTCTTTTACCCCGGGTCCGACATTAATAATAAATGGTTTTGCTTCTTCAACCGGAATAACTTCTCCGTCAAAGGAGATGCCTTGTTTTCCCTGCTTTTCATGGGTGATATAAAACAGATTTTCTTCAGCATTAACGACCGGATATTTATTGATTTCTTTGAAATCAATAATACCGTCTTTTGAAAGTTCTCCAGGGCTTAGTTCATGATCAAAAAAGGATTTGGCAATCATGCTGTCTATGCTTTTTATTGCGGGAATACCTCTAACAATAATCTCAACTGTTTTTTTTGATGCGACAGCTTCAAAACTCCGGGTGACAATGGGTAAATCATTGTAAACCGTTTCATCGGAATTATGGATACTTTTTTCAAATTTTTCTTGCTTATCAGGGGGAATCTGTTTTTGCAACAGATCTTTTAATCCAAGAACATGTTCCCGGGGGGTGATATTAAACCTGGGTAACAATTGCAGAATAGCTTTGTTAATTACAGCATTCGGATGATTGGCCCGGTTGATTTTTACTCGCATTTCTGATGGGTCTGTCTGCTTGGCAATGGATTTGAACAGGTTGGTCTCAAGGATATCGGCTTTTTCCTGTACCCTTCTGGGTGAAAGCATTCCTTTTGGAGATTGTTGGTCAATGGCATTCAAATTTATAAGACCCTGTTAATATTATTTTTTGTTTATGATACCTTTTTTTAAACGCTAAAACAAATAGTTTTCATTGAATTTTTTTAACTTTACACTTTGACCTGTAAAGGGTAGTACAGAATGCAGAAAGGAAAAACCGTTTTCAGGAGAATAAAAAATGACAGACCCGGTGGATGATAAAAATAATGAAAATACAGAAGAATTAAGCTTTGCCGAGCTTTTTGAATCATATGATAAGAAAATAAGTCATGAACTGAACCAGGGAGATATGGTCGAGGGTGAGATCATTTCCATTGGAAGTAATAGAGTATATATTGATACGGGAACCAAAAGTGACGGTGTGGTGGAAAAGGCAGAACTTCTGGATGAAAATAATGAATTTTTGTTTAAAATCGGCGATAAAGTAAAACTTTATGTGGTTTCATTAAGCGAGAGTGAAATTATATTGTCCAAAGCAATATCCGGTGCTGGAAAAGCCACCATGCTAAAGGATGCGTCCCAGAACGGGACACCGGTTGAAGGAAAAGTCACAGGTGTGATTAAAGGGGGCTTTAGTGTGGATATTCTGGGGAAAAGAGCCTTTTGTCCCGTAAGCCAGATAGATGTTAAATATGTGGAAAACCAGGAAGAGTATGTCGGGCAGACACATAATTTTTTAATTACCCTATTTGAAGAAGGCGGCAGAAATATTGTTGTATCACGGCGGGATTTGCTCAATGAAGAGATAAAAGAAAAACAAAAAGCTTTTTTAAAAAAAGTTAAAGAAGGGGATACGGTTCAGGGTACCATAACCAAATTAATGCCTTATGGTGCATTTATTGAACTGATTCCGGGTGTTGAGGGAATGGCACATATTTCAGAACTGTCCTGGTCCCGCATTGAAAAACCCGAGGAAGTTATTCAACCGGGCGATGTGGTAAATGTGAAACTATTAAAGATAGAACCTGCAGAT
>JAGLNZ010000489.1 GCA_023139225.1 Desulfobacula sp.
TTCGGTGGATTTCATTTCCGGAGAATTGATTTGAGTCGCAGTTCCAAGCTCAGCGCCATAGTCTTCACAGGTTACAGCCTCATAGAGTCCATCTAAATCAATGTTATCTTTAGCAACTTCAATGGCTCTTAAAATCGCATGATCAGAAAAAGTGTGTTCCTCAGATGTGACAAGCCCCATATGCCGTTCAGGGAAATCCTTGGCCTTTAATTTCGGAACAGACCCAAACACGGGAATATTACAAAATTTCTCTATATTTGCCCGGACTTTTCCTTCATGTCTTTTACCCGCTATACGATTGAGGATAACACCGCAAATTTTGATTTCAGGATCAAACTTCATGCACCCCATAAGCAATGCTGCCATAGTACGGGTACTTTTAGTACAGTCCAGGACCAGTAAAACCGGTAAATTTAGAAGTTTTGCAAGCTCGGCAGTCGAAGTGGAGCCATCCGTATCAATACCGTCATAAAGACCACGGTTGCCTTCAATAACTGCAATATCGCTATTTTGTGAATTTTGAAGATAGGAATGCTTAACAACTTGAGGTGTACATAAAAAGGTGTCCAGATTATAGCAGGGACGACCGGCTGCCTTTGAAAGCCAGCCGGCGTCAATATAATCAGGTCCCTTTTTAAAAGGTGAAACCTTAAAGTTTTTTTCTTTCCATGCACCAGTAATCCCCAAAGAGATTATTGTCTTGCCCGATCCACCTCTAAGGCCGGCAATAACAATTCCCGGAACCTTTTTGGCAACCTTTTGCATGGATAAATTTAACTTGTCTTTCTCTTAATTTTATTCTTCGCCTTCAGACGAGTGCTGGATACCACCGCCTTTGAGCCCATACATGGTTGTACTTCCGGAAGACCAGTATTCAAGCACTTCTTCTTGAACCATTTTAGTGATAACTTTTTTAATTAATCTTGGTTTATCATCCGGAAAAACTTTATAAAAATCTTTAAAGTAGAATTTGGTTTTGGTTTTGGATTTTTTTGTCATCCAATCTACCACTGCTTTGGTAGCTGCTTCTTTATTATCAAGAAGTTCACTCATGGTCATACTCCTTTCAAATGAAATTAATGAGCCGGAACACTAAGTATGCATTCCGGCTTCATTATTATTTAACAGGTCTGTCTCAACAATCTATTCAATTAAAACTTGAATTGACTTGTCTGACGCCAGCTCATGTATGCCTGCTGACGGAAATCATCAATGAGATGATGGGTGAACTCAAGCTCACATGCCTCAAAGAATTTTTCCCATCCGATTCTCTCAGCCCAGTCGCCCAGACGTTCGTACTTATTAGCACTATTGGAATATGCGTTAACCATATTCCTGATGGTCTTTGTCATGGAAGGCCATCTTGGCATTTCATTGGGAATGAATCCCACAACAACTTTAGAGAATTTGGGTGCTGAAATTCGGTTGGAAACCTTACCACCGGCCATAAGAACAATACCGTCACCTTCCGTATCAGCCAGAGGCATGGAAGGACACATGGTGTAGCAGTTACCGCAATACATGCATCTTTCATCTTTAACAGCAACGGATTTAACTTCCGTACCGTCGGCAAGTTTCACCTTGGAAGGTTTGATTGCTGCTGTCGGGCAGGCGGCAACCGCCAGAGGAATCTCACAAAATTTATCAAGATATTCATGATCCAGCATTGGCGGTTTTCTATGATATCCCAGGATTGCAATATCAGAACAATGAACCGCACCGCACATGTTCAGGCAGCATGCCATGGAAACTCTAAGCTGTGCCGGAAGTTTCATGCTCGTAAACTCATCAAA
>JAGLNZ010000049.1 GCA_023139225.1 Desulfobacula sp.
ACACCCGCAAAGAATAAAATCCCTTATCATTTCAAGCTAAGGGATTTTTCTTCAAAAGGACTTGGCATAATGGTCCGGAAAGATTCCAAAGTGCTTGAGCAGATTCATACAGGGGATGTTCTGAATATGAGGTATTATCCGGAAAAGGCAACGGCCACTCCTGTGCCCCACCGAACACAAATAAAACATATCTCAGATCCGGAACCTGGAAAGCACAAGGATCATATATTGGTCGGGCTTTTAATTCTTGAAAAAAGCTAATCAGACCGAATTTTATTGTGGAAACCCGATATTTACGTTGGATGTAGCAAACTGCCCGGTGTTCGGGTCCAGGATTTTCAGTTTATGCCAGCCGGGATTGAGAGATACAGGGACGGTCCATTGAAAAGAGTGGCTGGAGCCTGATCGGAGTTGATTTCCTCCTGACAGTGTTGCGATCTCAACGGCAATGTTGTTATTTGAATGCCATTGAATATCCATTTGTGAGCCGGCACAATACCGGGCTTTGGGGGATGGTTTGATTATTCTTAAAGGCAGAACAGGTCGTCGCAGTTTTTTTACTTTGTGGGCAACGCTCTTTTTAGCCGCAGGCCTTAATATTTTTTTTGATTCTGGGCATGGGATATAATCGGAGAAATAGTAAAAACAAAGATGACAGCAAATAATATTATATTGCGTGTGTTTTTTAAGGATGAAAATCGCATATTGTCCTCCCCTGAATATGATTGAAAATATCTGTTTGCTAAGAACCGTATGTTTTGTCGGATCATTATATGATTTTATAAAAAATAGTATGGGTTAATGTCAAGAAAGGATAATAAGATAAAAAATAAATAACATTGTTTTTGACAGACGAATATGGTTTTCTTACAGAGTTTGAAAGAAATTTGGATAAAGTGAAATTTTTTGATTAAAAGATGATTTGCAGGGGATGAAATGAAGACGTTTTTTAAAGTGATATTTATTGGGCTTATCTTGGTTGCAGCAGCAGTGATCGGGTTTACCACCTATCAGTTTAATACATACAAACCCCAGGCGATTATTCAGAAAATAAACCCGGATAATTTAAAATATTTCCAGGAATCCTATGTTGATTGCCGTAAATATTTTCTTGATGAAGCCAATAAAATAAAACACCTTTTTAAAGATGTTCAAATTTCGCATCTGAATATTGAAACTAGTACAGACTCGGATTTAACCATTGATTACTGCTATATTCCTGCTCAAAAGTCTTTTAAGCGATTGTTGATATTAACATCAGGCGTACACGGGGTTGAAGGCTTTGTGGGCAGTGCTGTCCAGCAGATGTTTTTAAAAGAGCTGGTAAAGGAAAACAGCCTGGATGAGCTGGGTTTGCTTATTATTCACGGCATTAATCCTTACGGGTTTAAATATAAGAGAAGAGTCACGGAAAACAATGTGGATCTGAACCGGAACTGCTCGACAGACAACAGCCTTTTTGAGTCTGCAAATAAGGGGTATAATGAGCTGAACACCTTTTTGAACCAAAAGCAGAAAGTTAATCTGACCAGTTTTGGTCATTTTTTCTTTCAGCTTAATGCTGTTCAGAAAATTATCAAGTATTCAATGAGTACGTTAAGGCA
>JAGLNZ010000490.1 GCA_023139225.1 Desulfobacula sp.
GGGCTGTCGGAAAAAGATTTGATCCATATTTTAAAAATCCAGAAAGAATTTGAAAAACAAAGGCTTTCCCTGGAAAAAGCCTTGTCCAGGTACAACCAGGAAGCCAATACCAATAAACGTTTAAGCAAACTCTTTGAATACAGGTTTTCAAAAAACAAGCTTAAGGCCTATCTCCAGATTGCAAATGAGTTGTTGGAAGAAATCCTTGTACCTGATGTTCTTAACTGGCTCAAATCAATTGGTATCAGCTTTGGCATTTGTGATGATAAATCCATCAGGGATTTCCTTGCAAAAGGAACCCTGGGTTCGGAAATCATGATTGCCCGGGGATATCTTCCCACAGAACCTGCCAATGAATCCATTGAGTTCTTATTTGACACCAAATTGCATACCAATGGTAATGAAACAGATTCAAAAAAGATTTCTTTTGTAAAAAAAGGGGATATCCTGGCAAGAATAATCCCCCATAAAGAAGGGAAACCCGGAAAGGATGTCAGCGGTTTCCATATCGTGCCGCCCCGGCATAAAATCATCCCTTTGGGATCCGGTAAAGGGGTGGTTAAAAAAGGTGTCATCTTTTTTGCCGACACTGACGGAAATCCAACCCTGTACAAAAACAGAACACTTTTTGTAACCCCCTGTGATCAGACCTATCCGACAAAACATTTTGCCGGACATATCAAAACCGATCTTGGAGCCAAATACCAATCCGCCAATCTAAAGGTTGACGGAAACATTGAAAAGGGAGGCAAGGTGATATGCCACGGGCTTACGGTTCTGGGCGATGTAAAAGGACAAATCAGGGCAACCGGAGAAATCCGAATCAAGGGCTCTATCGGGACCGACCCTGACACGACAGGGAACCCATGCATTATCAGTGCTCACGGGAATATTTTTGCAAACAAAAACATTGCCAATACCGTCATCATCACCTCAAAAATGTTAAAAGCGCCCAATGCTGATCTGATTTCATCTAAAGTATATGCTTTTCAGGATATTTTCTTAAAAAATATATATTCAAAAAAAGGAGCGGCTAGCCTCCTTCAAATCGGTAAAAACCCGAACCTCAAACTTGATGCCGTCAACCGATCCATTGATGAACAAAAACAGGCTTTACGCAAACTTCTCCACGAGGATGAACTGGATGAAATCAAAAATTGGTTTGACGGTAAAATACAGGTGCAAAATGATTACTTGGACCAGCAGAATATTTTAAAACATCTTTTAAACCTGCTGGATGATAAAGCGTTTGAAAACTTTGGAACCTTAGAGCAGGAAATCAACGCCTTTCAAAACCCATCAGGCAGCTCAACAGACCGGGAAAACCAGAATCTACTTAAAACCGACACCCTTAAACAATTCACAAACGAATTACTCAATGATACCCGAAAACTATCCCCGGAAGACCGGAAAAGCCATTATACGGAAATGCTGGATATCAAATTCGGCATGTACAGGGCAGCAGTCAATGCCACCCAGCGGCATAAAAATGAATACAATGCCCAAAAGGATTTTATTCTACAGAAAATTGCAAAACTCAAACCTGAAATAATCGGGAAGAAGCAAGAAATTGAGGATCTTTATAATAAAAAAGATTTTCTCAAATTAAGGGAAACCAAACTTACACCTGCCGGTAATCCTGCCGTTAGAGTGAAAAACCAGGTTGAAAAGGGCATAGTTATTAAGGGGAAAAAATCAGCTATGACCTTGGATCAAACCATGTATGGCGTCAAATTCAGTGAACAGCAAAAATCAGCCACAGACACAGCCCAAATCACCATTGAAGGATTCTACGACTGATTTATGAGAATAAATAGTGTTTCAAACATTAAAAAATGATTGCTGCCGGGATATCATTCTTTTTCTTTCCCCTTTTTCATATCAATGTACCAGTCTTCATTACCATAGAGTTTGTCAGAACATTCAGGGCACATGCCATGGCTGAATGATGCATCAGAATGGGTTTCAATATAAGATTCTATCCGATTCCAATATCCTTTATCATCCCTGATTTTTTTACAGTTTGAACAAATTGGAAGAAGACCGCTCAGGGTTTTGATCCTGGACAGGGCTTTTTCCATGTCTTTGACTAATTTTTCTCTTTCGTCCCAGATCAGTATTCTTTTACTGATATCACGGACTATATGAACGGCACTGATCATTTTCCCATCGCTATTGAATATAGGATCAACGGTTATCAGCATCCAGCGGCCGTCTTTAGCTTTGATTTCAGACCTTTCTCTTTTTTTTGTTTTCAACATTTTAGGAAGAGGACACAAGTCAACAGGATTATCAGTCCCGTGAACAAGTTTGCAGCATTTAATTCCAATGGATTCTTGTACCCTTAATTGAAAATATTTTTCCACAGTTCGATTTGATCTGAGGATTGTGGAATTAAGATCGATAATAGCAATCCAGTCATCAATGGCATCAAATGTTTTTTCCCAATCCTTTCTATTGGCCCGGTTGATCGTTTCGCCAAGTATATTCTCCTGAACTTGTGCTTTAAGACTTTTATTCATTTCTTCCAATTTAGATGTCCACTTCCAAACTTTTTCTTGAAAATTTTGATCTGTTTTTATCATTCTTTTTTTAATGTAAATTAAAACACAGGCAATAATTAAGGTAAAAATAAAAATGGTCAGAACTTGAGACTGCATGATAGAAATGTCCGGTATAAGGATCTGTTGAAAAATCTCAAAGCAGGTCATGAGAAAAAATACAATTACTACGATAATGGGGATATTCCACTTATGATTGATATTTTTTTTATCAAGGCTCATTTGATCCTCCATTACAAAAGATGCTGGTCAAATAAAATAATTCATGTTTGGAGCCATCATTAAATCAAGCTTAAACATGACAAACCTTGTCAGGCAGAACGTCAAATTTTGTACACAAAGCTGAATCAAAAACCATCACTATTTTTCAAAACCGGCACTAATAGCTGTAATTCCCACATTTCTTACTTTAAACACATATCCTTAAAATATTAAATTATGCAAAAAATATTCCATTTCATTAATTCATCAACAACCCTGAATATCATAAATAATCACTTAAATAATTCCTTGATGCGATTATAGACAAGACTAAAACGCATGTAAGGGCTTAATTATCATTTTCTTTGTGATGCTTAAAAAAACTGATATAAATCACTCATATCAAACTAATAAAACAGGAGTAATCATGGAACTGATTAAAATTATAATTGCAATTCTTCTTCCGCCTTTAGGTGTTTTTTTACAGGTCGGCATTGGCAAACATTTCTGGCTCAATATCATTTTAACGATATTAGGCTACATTCCGGGCATCATCCATGCCATATGGGTGATTGCAAAAAATAAATAAAACAATCTATAAAGCTATCTTATCACCGGGTTTGGGAATAAATGTTTCATATCCTTTTTGTTGAAGACGCTTTGCAAAGGCAGCACTTTGAGCCTCTTCCCCATGGACGATACCGATTTTCTTTATTCTAAGATTTGACCCTGTAATAATTTTTTCCAGTTCATGCTTATCTCCATGGGCACTGAATCCTCCTATTTTTTCAACCTTTGCACGCAAAGGATAGCTTTTCCCAAGAATTTTTATTTCAGGCGGCTCACCGTTATTTTCTGATTCAATGTTGTTACAACCTAGATCCTGAATCCGCCTGCCCAATGTGTTTTCGGCCATATATCCCACAAGCAGAATAGTATTTTTCGGATTATGAACCTTATATCGAAGGTGATGCAGTATCCTTCCGGCCTCACACATTCCCGAAGCAGATATCACCACGTGGGAGGAAGTATCCTGGGTCAGCTGCATGGATTCTTCCACTGTCTGGACAAATTTAATTTTATCAAAATGAAAAGGGTTTTCCCCCTTTTCAAGAAAGGTTTCATGAGTTTGCTTATCATATGTTTCCGGGTGTTCGCCAAACACCTTGGTTATATTGGATGCAAGCGGACTGTCAACATATACCGGGCGTCTTGGAACCTGCCCTTTATCATAAAGCTCATGAAGAATATAAATCAGTTCCTGGGTTCTGCCAAAGGCAAAGGACGGGATAATTACAGATCCCCCTCTTTCAAATGTATCGTTTAAAACTTTTT
>JAGLNZ010000491.1 GCA_023139225.1 Desulfobacula sp.
AAACCCGCTTATGTTGATAAATATAAAGTGTCCTGTGAGCAGGCAATCCAAACAATCCTTGAGGCAGGCGGGATTCCTGTCCTGGCCCATCCGGGGTTGTTGTCGTTCAATAAAAGCTGTGACATGGAAAATTTTATTGATACCCTTATCACCTATGGCCTTGAAGGCATAGAGGTTTATTATACGGATCATGATGCTTCATTGACATCTTTTTTTCAAAAGCTTGCAAACCAAAAGAATCTTATGATTACAGGTGGTTCAGATTTTCATGGCGTATTTAACCAAGGTGTTCATATGGGTTCGGGTAAAGATAATCTCAATATCGATTACTCTTTATTTAAAGCATTAAATGACCGTTTGGAAGAAACCAAAGAAAAATACACAAATTTAAGCATTCTTGAAAAGAATATCGGATATTCATTTAAAGACCAATCATTATTGAATAATGCAATGTGTCACAGGTCCTATTTAAATGAAAACCAGAATTCATGCGCTTCTGATAATGAGCGACTTGAATTTTTAGGGGATGCGGTTTTAGGATTATGCATCGGACATGTGTTAATGGAAAAAAGTCCGTCAAAAAAAGAAGGGGAACTTTCAAAGTTAAGATCCAATCTCGTCAGTGAACCTGCTCTTGCTGATATGGCAAGATTCATTGACCTTGGCAGGTTTATCAGACTTGGAAAAGGAGAAGCACTTTCCAGGGGATTTGATAAAAACTCCATACTGTCTGATACCTTTGAAGCCGTTATTGCGGCCGTTTATCTGGACGTAGGATTCGATGAAACGTATCGGCTGATTCAGGATCTTTTCAGCCAAAGCCTTGAAAAAATCCTGTCAAATGAAAAAATTGTTGATTATAAGAGCATGTTGCAGGAATTTGCTCAGGAGCATGGTGCAATAACACCTCAATATATCGTTCTTAACGAGACCGGCCCTGATCATGATAAAACCTTTGAAATCAGTTTAACTCTTTTTGGTATTGAGTCCAATGGCCTTGGGAAAACCAAAAAAGCAGCAGAACAGGATTCTGCAAAAAAAGCCCTGAAGATTCTTAAGAAAATAAATCCATGATGGCTTGACTGGAGGCTTTACCTATGGACCAGGCAAGAAAACCACTAGTGATTCCTGTATTTATTCCCCATTCAGGGTGCCCCCATCAATGTGCATTCTGTAATCAATCCATTATTACCAATCAAAAATCAAGACTGCCGGATAAAACTATCATTCATCATATTGTAACACAGTATTTACAATATAAAGGCAAAAGAGAACCGGTGGAGCTTGCTTTTTTCGGAGGGAATTTTTTGGGCCTGGCTCATGAAACCATCATCGGGTTGCTTGATCTGATTGCACCCTATATCCATGAAAAAAAAATTGACGGCATACGGTTTTCCACCCGGCCGGACACCATAACCCCAAAAACGCTTAATCTTATCAGACCCTACAACATATCCACCATTGAACTGGGTGTACAGTCCATGAACGATGAGGTCCTGTTAAATTCAAAAAGGGGCCATACCGGTATGGATACCATCAAAGCCATAGACTTGCTGAAACAATATCCATGCAAAATCGGGGTTCAGGTCATGGCGGGGTTACCGGGTGATCATGAGGATTCATTATTTGAAAGTACCGAAAAACTGGCACAACTTGCCCCTGATTTTGCAAGGATTTATCCATTGATGGTATTGAAAGGCAGCCTTGTGGAGCAATGGTATAAAAAGGACAAGTATCGGCCGCTAAGCCTTGAAGAGGGTATCCGGCTTGTTAAAAAGATGTATCAGATATTTCAAGCAGCCGGGGTTGATGTTATTCGCATGGGACTGCAGGCTTCCGATATGATGGAAGATGAATCAATGGTACTTGCCGGACCATGGCATCCGGCTTTTGGACATCTTGTCTTTTCCGAACTTTTATATGATGCCGCCTGCAATATGATAGACCAATACAGTGGTCTGCTGAAATCCAAGAAATTTGTCTTGAATGTTCATCCAAAATCAGAATCCCGATTAAGGGGAGACAAAAATAATAATTTAGAAAAACTTAGCCTGAGGTATCCTGAACTTAATCTTTCAATCCGGCTGGATGAGACAATTCCCGTCAACCATGTAGATATAGGTGAGTATAGCAAGCAAAATAAAGGAAAATGGGTATGAAATTTTTTGACCTCCACTGTGATACAATACAAAAAATAGTTGAAGAAGATCAAGATTTTACAGCATCTGGTGAACTGCATGTCAATTTGCCGGGGATCATTTCATCAAATACCATTGCTCAGGTCTTTGCCTGTTTTATTCTGGAGGCCAATCATCCGGATAATGTTTTTCAAGCCTGCAACACCTATATAGACGCCATTGAAACCTTAACCATAACCCATAAAGACAGGTTCGTTCCGACCACATCGTCCAGGCATCTTGTTAAAGCGGTGGAATCAAAAGGAAAAACCGCTGCAATTATTGCCATTGAAGGCGCAATCCCATTAAAGGGGAAACCCGAAATGCTTGAGCATTTTTATAATCGTGGTGTAAGGCTTCTTACCATTGCCTGGGATGACAATGAATTTTGCGGGACAGTGTTTGGAAATAAAGGCGGGTTGACAAAACCGGGAGAAGAGCTCATCCGATATTGCAATGAACTGGGTGTTATTGTTGATGTGTCCCATGCATCTGACAAGGCGTTTTACGATATTGCATCAATGACCAAAATCCCTTTTATGGCAAGTCATTCAAATGCCAGGCAGGTTTGCCCCAATGACCGGAATCTTACTGATGATATGATTCATATGATTGCTGACAGGGGTGGAATTATTGGGCTGACATACGGGTCAGGGTTTATCAGCCCGGACTATTATAAATATGAAAAAGTAAACCGGGACAAAATTATTAAAGGCCTCAAGGACAGGACAATTACATTTCAGGATGCCCGCAAAATCAGTCATAAAGCTTTATCCGGCTTACCGGACGCCCCCCTTTCCAAGCTGATTGAACATATTAAACACATTCTGAATGTCGGTGGCGAAGATTGTCTGGGATTGGGAAGTGATTTTGACGGCGTTGACAGCCTTCCTCAAAACATATCCGGTGTTCAGTCGCTTCCTGTTCTGGTCCAGGAAATGCAGAAACAAAGGATTTCATCCCGGATTATTGATAAAATATGTTATGAAAATGCCTATCGATATTTTCAGGATATATTAAAATAGCCCGGCAGATTAGATTCCTTTTTTAAAAAGTTCTTCGGAATCAGAAGCCGTATCCGGTTTCGGGGTATATTCGGTCGGCATGGTGCCTTCCCTGAAGCACTCAAAGATTGTTTTTTCCGATTCTTCGATGGGAAGCAGTCCTGTTTTGGCATCAATTTTTACAAACACGATGCCTTCGGGAACATTAAAGGTTCTGGCAGGTTTTCCTTCCAATGTGTTTTTCATAAATTCGAGCCAGATAGGACTGGCCGCCCGTGATCCTGTTTCTCCTTTTCCAAGTGGGGCCTCCTGGTCCAGTCCAACCCAGACACCTGTGGTGTACCTTGGTGTATATCCCATGAACCAGGCATCAAAAAGATTATTTGTTGTTCCGGTTTTTCCTGCCACAGGGCGTTTAAGGGCTTTAATTCGCCAACCTGTTCCTAATTTTACAACGCTTTCCATAATATTGGTCATAATATAAGCAGTGCTCATATCAATGACTTTTTTGCGTATCAGTTTGGAGGTTTCCAGCAGTTTGCCGTCTCGGTCATAAATTTTTGTAATAAATACAGGCTCAATCAGGTAACCCAAATTGGAAAAAACTGAATAGGCATTGACTAATTCAAGCAACGAGAGTCCGGATGATCCAAGTGCAATAGATAGATCCTGGCTGATATCCGATGTAATTCCAAGCCTTCGGGAATAATCAATTATATAATCTATCCCGATATCTTTGAGAATTTTAATGGTGACGACATTTCTTGATTTTACAAGGGCTTCACGGAACAGGGTCGGTCCAAAAAATTTTTCTTTATAATTTCGGGGTTTCCAGATAAAATCACGATCTATGTCCTCGTAGACAACCGGGGAATCTATGATTACACTGGCCGCCGTATACCCCTTATCAAGGGCTGCGGCATAAATCACGGGTTTGAACGCGCTCCCGGGCTGGCGCCTGGACTGATAAGCCCGGTTAAACTGACTGTTCCTGTAATCGCGGCCACCAATCATTGTTTTTACATGGCCTGTTTCCGCCTCAATGCTCAGCAATGCAGACTGGGCAACGGGTTCCTGCTCCAGAGTAAACTCAAGTTTATTGTCTTCAACAATTTCATTGACCACTTTTACCAGGATGATATCCCCGGCTTTGAAAACCTGGGAAGGTTTTTTAACTTTGGTTTCATAATAGGCAACATCAGGGTCAAGTTTCCTGGCCCATGTCATAGTTTCAAGTTTAATGATGCCATAAGATTCTCCCACTCTGACATTGGTGACACCATTTTCATCGTCAATATCTAATATAACCCCCTGATAGATATTCCCTTTTTCCAGCAGTTTATAACCGATTTCATCTGAAATTTTTGCACAGAAACTCTCGATTTGAAGGGCAGGGATACTTTTCAACGGACCCCGATATCCCGTTCGCCTGTCAAGGTCAATAAGGCCTTTGTTTACTGCATTTCTTCCGATTTTCTGGAGTTCGATATTAACGGCTGTATGTATTTGAAGCCCTTGTTTATACAGGGCATCTTTACCATAGTGTTTTTCCACATATCGTCTGACATGCTCGGTATAACAGGGTACTCTTTCAATGAACCAGTTTTTCCGGGGTTTTATATCCAGTTTCACATCAATGGCTTCCGTGGCCTCAATGTTTGTGATAAGACCGTCTTCCTTCATCCGGTTCAGTGTATAAATCTGCCGCTGTTTTGCACGGTTGGGAAACCTGAACGGGGAATATCTGCTGGGTGCCTGGGGCAGCCCTGCCAACATTGAGCATTCCGCCAGGTTAAGATCTTTTGTATGTTTTCCGAAATAATTCTCAGATGCCGATTCCACACCGTACGCTCCATGACCCAGATATATCTGGTTCAGATATAGAAAAAGAATTTCATCTTTTGTGAATTTTTTTTCAATCCTGTACGCTAGAATAGCTTCTTTAAGTTTTCTTTCATAGGTACGTTCCGGGGTCAATAAAAATGATTTTGTGACCTGCTGGGTGATTGTGGAACCCCCCTGGACAATTGTGCCGGCTTTAAAGTTCTTTAAAAATGCCCGGACTATGGAAAGGATATCAATGCCGGGATGCTCCCTGAACCTTGAATCCTCTGCTGCCACAAAGGCGCTGATCAGATTTTCCGGCATTTGGGATAAAGGAATGACAATCCTTCTTTCTTCATAAAATTCTCCGATTTTTCTTCCGTCATCTGAAAACACGCTGGTCACGGTGGCAGGTCGATAATCCTTTAATGTGTTTATTTTCGGCAGGTCCTGGCTGAGATAATAGTAAAGCCCTGCAAGCCCTGCACAGCCCAGAAGACTTAAGAGTATGAATAGAATTAAAAGCCACTTGAAAAGAGAAAGGATAATACTTTTTTTCTTTTTTTTACTTCTTTGTTTCAATACTTCGGATTTACTTTTTCTTTTTGCCATAACACCCTGGAAAATAATTAAATATTTAATGTTTTTTTAGGTAGTTATTATCAGATTACTATTTATATGGCAATACTTATGGGGTTGCAAAATAAGGCTGGCTTCACAATGTCTTGTGAAATGCTTTGTCATGCTTTAAGAACTTTGTGACAAACCTGGAGAATCCTTTACGTTCGTGAGCAAAAGCTTCTTGCAGTGTCGCACGGTTTTTATAATTGATCAAATCTTTTACAACTGCCAGCATCTCCTGATTTACCGCACAGATTTGTGTTGATATCTGTTTGGCGCGGGACATCAGTTCCTCATGGGGAACCACCTCATTGACAAGACCGCATTCCAGGGCTTTTGGGGCTCCAATAAATTGACAGGTAAAAGACAGTTGTCTGGCCATTCGCTGACCAACTGCCTCCTGTAAAAGCTGGGTCATCCCCCATCCGGGATGAATCCCCACTTTTGCATGGGTATCAGCAAAAGAAGCACGTTCCGAAGCAATAAGAAAATCACAGTTCAAGGCCAACTCAAAACCGCCTGTAATGGCATGGCCATTGATAGCCCCGATTATGGGCTTTTTACAATCTTCAATAATATCCGGCAGGTCTTTTCCATCGCCGCGAGGATCAAAAAGATTCTCTGTTTCAATAACGGACAGATCAAGCCCTGCACAAAATGATTTGCCGTTTCCGGTGATGATAGCTGCCCTGATCTTATCATTGCTTGAGACTTCCTCAAGGTAATTATAAAGATGTATTAAAAATTCACGGTTAATGGCGTTACGCTTCTCCGGTCGATTCAAGGTAATAACAGCTATGCCTTCATTAGTTTCCAACAATACCGATTTTTCCATATTCCCTGTCTCCTTGTACGTCTTGAATTTTTATTTTCCGTATTACAATTATTATTCATAAAAAAATTCATAATACTTATATCAGGGCAATATCAAAAAAGGTTGTTCATAACAACACAAAGAATGGTGATATTCATTAAAAGCTGTGAATAAAGGCGAAGACTCCCAAGAAAGTTGACAAATACGATATTTTACGCGACACTTGCACAAATCTGTTTTGAAATGAGGATGTGTACGTTATGGAACGAAAAGTTGTTGTTGCGGGATGGGGCCAGATCACTCAGCCAAAAGAATTGAATAAAACTCCACAAAAGCCCATGGGATTGATGACTCAGGCATCCCAAAAAGCTGCCCAAATCATGGCTTCCGGAAAGGTTCTGACAAAGCTTGACGGGATCATGGTTGTCAGAACCTTAAGTCACCACTACACATCTCCCGCTAAACAGCTTGCCCAAAAATTAGGTGCCACACCAAAGTTCACTCATGTTTCAGGTATCGGCGGAAACTCTCCCCAGACACTGATCAACATTGCAGCCGGCATGATTGCCCGCAATGAACTGGATTCAGTTCTCATTGCGGGCGCCGAAGCCTATGTTCAAAGAAATAAAAACTCAAAAAAAGTTGAAAGTGCCCTGTTCAGGGGAATACCGGAAGATTACTCCGGGGATGATCTAATCGGGTCCACCTCTCTGGAGAATACCCATGGGATTGAACACCCCATGCAGGGGTTCCCTCTTTTTGAGACTGCACTATGGGCTGCATCTGGACTGGACCTTAAAACTTACCTGGAAAAAATTGGCAGGATGTGGTCCGAATTCAGCAAAAGGGCGATAAACCATCCTTATTCATGGTCAAAAACCTTGAGAACCCCTGAAGAAATCATCACACCCGGTCCGGCCAACAGGCCTGTGGCCTTTCCCTATACCAAATTCATGAATTCATTTGTTACTGTTGATCAGGGTGCGGCTATTATATTGATGTCAGAAAAAAAAGCAAAAAAATATTCACGAAAAGACAGTCAGACCGTCTATTTTCTTGGCGGAGGCTATGCCGTAGACCGGCAGCGCTTTATGGTTGAAAAATCCGATTTCACATCAAGCCCGCCTTTAAAAGCCGCTGTTGAAAAAGCATTGGCAAGATCCCGCATGCCTTTGGAAAAGCTGGACTGCTTTGATCTTTATTCATGTTTTCCCTGCGCTGTCTCCATTGCAAAAAAAATGATCGGAATAGCTGATAATGATCCAAGACCACTCACCCTGACCGGCGGGCTTGGCTTTTTCGGGGGCCCGGGGAATAATTACAGCCTCCATGGCGTGGCAACCCTTGCCCAGGAAATTTGCCTTGGGAAAAAATCAAACGGTCTTGTCACAGCCCTGGGCTGGTTTATGCATAAACATGCTGCCGGTGTCTACGGGTCTGAACCTTCAACGGGTGAACTCAAAGATCATGATATAAGGGATCAAAAAAACTGTTATGCAGGATTAGATCCTGTTAAAATCAAAGATCAGGTCAATGGCCCCGGAACCATTGAAACCTATACAATCATCTACTCAATGAATCAGGAACCTTCCTATGCCGTGATTTATGGAAAAACTTTGGACAATTACAGGTTTATTGCAAGAACACCAAACCATCCTGATATTTTCAAGCTGCTCACCTCAAAAAATATGGTCGGACAAAAAGTAAATATTGGCTTTAATTCTTCCCAAAATATAAATATTGCCGATCTGGTATAGCCATTTTAGGTTAAAGTCCTAAAAACTCTTTAATCCATTGATTTTTTGGGGTTTGGACAAGTTCGTCGGGTGTGCCTGTCTGCTCAATTTGTCCCGTATTCATGACAATAACCATATTCCCAGCAGCAAAGGCTTCTTCATGATCATGGGTAACAAAAATTGTGGTGATGTTAAGCTTTGAAATAATAGTAGTCAGTTCTATTAAAAGGCGCTTTCTCAATACCCTGTCAAGTGAGCTTAAAGGTTCGTCCAGCATCAACAGACTGGGCTGGGGGGCCAGTGTTCTGGCCAGGGCAACCCTCTGGCGTTCCCCGCCGGAAAGATCATCGACATGTCGTGTTTGAAGGCCCGTAAGACCCGTCAGCAAAAGCATTTCATTGACACGTGATTCAATTTGGGCTTTATCCATACCTTTCATTTTAAGACCAAAGGCAATATTATTAAACACATTCAGATGGGGAAACAAGGCAAATTCCTGAAACATCAGACCAAAATTTCTTTTATGGGGCGGGCAGTCATTCATTGGCTGCCCGTTAAACAAAATATGGCCTGAATCAGGATTTTCCAGCCCTGCGATGAGTCTTAGCAATGTGGTTTTCCCGCTTCCGGAAGGGCCAAGAACAGACAGTTTTGTGCCCTGCTTCAGCCTTAAATCTATGTCTTGCAGGATAAGGCTTCCATCATCAAATTTTTTATTGATATGCTCAAGGACAAGCTCGTTTTCCATTAGAATCCTTCTGAATTTTCTATTCTGAAATTTTCAATCACAACAAAACCGATGGCCGTCACCAACATCAATATAGTTGAGATGGCCATGGCCTGTCCATAATTCATTGCTCCGGGCTGCCCTAAAAACCTGTAGATAGCAACCGGAATGGTCGGTGTTTCAGGTCTTGCCGTAAAAATGGTTGCTCCAAACTCCCCCAGGCTGATGGTAAAGGCAAAAATCGCACCGGCCACCAGGGCTTTTGAAATAAGCGGCAGATCAACAGCCTTAAATATTTTCAAGGGGGACGCCCCCAGCACGGATGCCGCATCAGTCAGATGCTCGGGAATCGATCTTAAAGCCGGCAAAATTGATCTTAAGACAAATGGAAACCCGACCAGAGCATGGGCAATGGGAATTAAAAAAATAGATGTTCTTAAATTTAATGGGGGTTTATCAAGGGTTATAATAATGCCAAATCCTAATGTAACAGCAGAAGTTGATAAGGGAAGCATGAAAATGGGATCAAAAAATGAGGTCAGTCTATTGTCTATCTTCCGGTCACAGAACCGGATAAAAAAAGCCGCGCACACCCCTGTTATAACAGCAATCACCAGGGCGGTTCCTGCAAACAAAAGAGAATATTTGATGGCGTGAAACGGCGGGATATAGAATATGGAGTCTGATCTGTTTTCAAAAAGCGCTTCATAAAAAATAAAAGACAATTCATTATTATGGGTCAACGACTTGGTCACAAGGGCCAATAACGGAACAACACACAACAGGACAATAAAAATGACAACACTTGCGATGATCATTTTTTCCCACAAAAAAACCGGTTTTTTAAGATTTGAGTATTCAGCAACAGGAGAAAACCTGGCTGCTCTTTTTGTAAATGAGGTATAGATCCACATCAAGGCAAATGTAAACCCGATTTGAATTAAAGACAGAAAAGATGCCAGAGGAAGATTAAACAAATGGGCTGCCTGTCTGTATATTTCTGCTTCAATCGTAGAGTATCCAGGCCCCCCCAGGATCAGAATAATTCCAAAACTGGAAAAACAGAAAATAAACACCAGGGTTGATGCTGCAAAAATGGCAGGTTTTAATAATGGCAGGGTAATATTTAAAAATACCTGCACGGGACTTGCACCCAACACCATGGCTGCCTCTCTGGTCCGGCCCTGGAGAGAAGACCAAAACCCTGTAATAATCCTTAACATGACTGAAAAATTATAAAAAATATGGGCCAGAAGAATTAGTACCAGTGGATGTTCTATTTTTACACCAAAAAAAAAACCATTATTCCCAAAGCAGGCCTGAAACGCCGCTGCCACAACAACTGCAGGAAGGACAAATGGAATGGAAGACAGGATTTTAATTAATTTTTTCCCTTTAAATGCATAATGGGACAGGACAAAGGCACAGGGCAGCGCACAAATAAGGGTTAATAAAGTTGAAAGTCCCGCCTGCCAGAAGGTAAACCATATGATTTTCATCATTCTTGTTGAAGCGAATACCTGATCCAAAAAACTAAGATCTATCTTTCCTTTCTGGAAGAAACTCTTTATAAAAATCCCGGACAGGGGATAAAAATAAAAAAGAAGGAAAAAACAGGCCGGAACCAGCCCGGCCAG
>JAGLNZ010000492.1 GCA_023139225.1 Desulfobacula sp.
GCCATGCTGATTACGGATCTGTCGAAGGTCAAGTCTTTCAAAGTTGTGGAGCGGCTTCGCCTGCAGGCCCTTCTTGAAGAGATGAAGCTCGGTCAGACCGGAATCGTAGACGTTAAAACTGCGCCAAGGGTTGGAAGGCTCCTTGGAGCTGAAAATTTGATTGTGGGATCATTGACAAAAGGGAGTATCAGGGCGACAAGTTCACTTTCATCGGCAAGCAAGGGTAAGGTCAAGGGTACAACCTCAGTCCGTGCTGAATTGAAAAATTTTTATACACTGCCTGGCGCTATAATAAAAGGCGTTGTCAGTGTGCTCGGGGTTGAACTTTCCGCCGGGGAAATAAAGGCCATCGGCATACCCCATACAAAAAGTTTTAAGGCTTTTAGCTATTTCGGTCGGGCTTTGGATGAACTGGATGCCGGAAACTGGAAGAAGGTCAAGTATCTTTTTAAAAAAGCTATCGAGGCAGATCCTAAATTTGAACTGGCACAGCTGGGTTACGATTCCTGTCCCAGTGAAGGTTCACCTCCCAAAATTTTTGTAAAACTCATGACCGCAAAAACCTTAGGGCAACTTGCACAAAATTTAATCGACAATACCAGTGATGACCCTAAAGCTGTAATACCCACAACCGATGAAAAAGGCGGCGACGGTGGCGGCGGCCATTAATTGACTGGCATTTTAAAAAGAGATCAGGCTCTTTTATTTTGGTCTTTGAATAAAGCTTGTCCGGACAAAGACGGTTTTTTTATATACAGGAGTTCATCCCTATGAAAGAGTTAAAATACTATTTTCTCATAACGTTTTTTTCTGTTTTGTTGTTGGTCACGGGGTACATTCCCGCAAAAGGTTTTAACCAAAAAGTAATAGCTGATGAACTGGATGGGATACCTAAAACCCTTGCTATATTTCCTTTTGAAAATAATTCCGTGACTGATCCGGAACGTTATGCTCCGTTGAGCAAGGGGTTGTCGGCAATGCTTATCACAGATCTTGATAAAAGCGGAACTTCGCTCAACCTTATAGAGCGGGACAAGATACAGGCAATTTTAAAAGAGATTGCCCTCAGCCAGAGCGGAGGTGTGGATACTGCCACCGCAGTCAAGGCCGGCAAAATCCTCGGTGCCCAGACCATTGCATTCGGATCATTCATGGTCCTTGGAAAAACAGTACGCATTGACATCAGGATAATCGAGGTTGAAACGAGCGAAATGCTCATGGCCGAATCGATCACCGGGGACAGTGATTTATTCATGGACCTGGAACAGAAGCTGGCCAAAAAAATTGCAGGATCTCTAAAAATCGCTTTAAAACCGGGCAAAACCAAATCCGGTAATGATATCAATGCTGCTCTCTATTTTTCCAGAGGCCTTGACGCTCTGGACAAAGGAGACAAGGCTGGAGCCAAAAAATTGTTCAAAAAATGTATAGCGCTTGACGCGAACTTCAAAGAACAGGTAGATAAGGTAAGGGGGCTGAAATGATCAGCTGCCGAATGGTCAGGTAAGCAAATGATACCCAAAAAATTTTCTCTGTTAAAAAACCGACACTTTTACAGCCTTTGTGCACTCCTTGTTTGCTCTATTCTTTTTTTGCCGAATGTTTGCCAGTGCGAGGACATCGATCCATTTACCCCTCATTTCGAAACTTTTTCAAACGGCAGGATAGATTGGGACAATGGGATGATTTACGGTGTGGGAAAGGGGTTTCTGCACGACAATCAAGGGTCGAAAACCAAGGCTTTTCGTGTTGCCCAATATGCCGCCCTTGAATCGATTATTAAGATAGCGGCCGGGATACAACTGGACGATCGCCGCAAGCTCGAAGCATTGGGAAAAGGACGAGTTGTAATTCAAATAGAGGCGCTGATAACCTATAAGGAAGATAAAATCGATTTTTTTAAGAATGTGGAAAAATCCTATTATGAAGTTACACGCAGGGCACCCATTAAAGGGATTACAGGACTAACCTCAAAGCTGTTGACTCATTTGAAAGCAACCCCTTTAGACTGGAGTATTTTTCCGGAACAACCCCCTAAGGCTGAATTAAAAGATGACCAGGCACCATGGTTGATTCTCGATGCCCGTAAACTGCCGCAACAGGCCAGAGTTAAACCGGCACTTTTTCCCAAGATCGTCAGCGAATCCGGTGAAACTATTTATCAACTCAAAACAGTCAATGAAGCAGCCCTTATCAAGCGGGGGATGGTCAGTTATGTTGAGACTGACCAGACCGGCAAACAATTGCAATCCGAAACAGGATCATATGGTATTATACTTGCACGGGTAAGGGCCTTCTTTGCTGTGCAGGATGCCATTGCCGGGCAAAAAGGGAAAAGAAAGAAGCGCCGAAAGTTTATTGTAAAAGAAGTAACCCAGGCAAAGGGCCTGATGAAAACCAATCTCCTTATAAGTGAAAAAGATGCACGTGATTTGACGGCGGAAGACGCTTTAAGCAAAATTCTGGAAAATTGCCGCGTAATCGTGGTCACAAACAGTCAAATCGGAGGCATTGAAGGTAACAATCAATACCTCCTGGCCTTTGATATGGATCTGTAATAGTGTACTGATGATATCCAAGAAACGTCAAATTCGCTTACAGATACTGTTCACAATATTATGCACCGGCATTGTGGTAATCGGTGTTACACTTTTGTACAAATTTGGCCTTATCATGTGGGCGGACAATTACATATACGATTATTACGTGCATAAACGGGGCCCGCTTCCAACATCCGACAAGGTAGTGCTTGTCCTGATGGATAAGAAAAGCGCAAAGAAATTGAATAGACTCAAAGGCAGCTGGTCAAGGCGGCAAATGGCTATAGCGCTTCGCAATCTTTGTGATGCCGATGCCCGGATCATCGGAATTGACATGATTTTCAACTACCCTGATTGTGATTCTCAAGCGGATCAAATCCTGGCCGATACCATTTTAGACTGCAATAATGTTGTCCTGGCCAGGGGAGCCCTATCCCGAGGCGGGGAAGCCTTATCTTTGGATATATTTCAAGACGGCATGATCGGAGATGGTTTTATAGATTTTCAACCGGACAAAGATGATATATTACGAAAGATCCGTTTTTTAAATGCAAAACCCCTTGGCGACGGCACCATGCAATTGCTGCCCGCTTTTTCACTTGAATTGGCAAGAGCCTTTCTTAATATCGATTTTGAGTTCGATTTTTCAAATCCGGATTATTTTATTATGGGCGCAAAAGGAGAAAAACGATTGCGGCTGCCCTATCCGGAGTTGTTGATTAACTTTCATGGAAGGTATACGGCATTTACAAATATCTCTTATTCGGATGTGGTCGAGAACCGTTTTCCAAAAGAAATGGTCAAGGGGAAGATAGTAATAATCGGCACCAGCCTGACAATCGACAAAGATGACTACAACACACCTTTTTCAAGGTTTTTCGACACTACTTCATTTTTTAAGAAAAAATTTAAAAAAATCAATAAAGATATTCTCGGAGAAAGGGATCTTGGTGTTGCATGTCACGCTCATGCCGTGGAAACCATATTGAGTCAGAACTTTATTAAAAGAGTATCGGAGTCTGCACCCGAATCAAATCATATTGTAATTGTTTTTATTATACTTTTCGGCCTTGCCGGGCTCTTGTTTTACACCCCCATGATATCATTATTTTGGGAAATGCTAATATTAGGCGCAGCTATTTGCGCTGTTTACCAGGGTTCGTACTCTCTTTTTTCCACTAAACTTGTATTATTAGATATTGCTCCCTTATTCTGTGTTCTGACACTGCAATTCGTTTTTGGTATCGCCCTTCAGAAATATTTCAGCAAAAAGAAAGCGGCTCAGGTCACAAACCTGTTCAGCAAGTATGTTTCACCCGGTGTTGTTGCCGATCTCATCAAGGGTGATATAGAAACCACCCTTGAAGGCCGTAGCCAGGAGCTGACAATACTCTTTTCGGATCTGCGTGATTTTTCCAGATTGTCTGAAGGACTTGGTGCAAAAAATACCAGTCGGCTGCTCAATATTTATTTCGACGCGATGATACCGATTGTATTTAAATATCAGGGAACCCTGGACAAACTCATGGGCGATGCAGTCATGGCCTTTTTCGGAGCCCCGGCCCAAGTGCCGAATCATCCTGTAAAAGCTGTGGAAACAGCTTTAAAGATGCTGGAGGAGATCAATAATCTCCGACTCAGGGATGATATCGAGGGGATCGACAAAATAGATGCCGGGTTCGGTTTGAATACCGACATCGTCACTGTCGGCAACCTGGGCAGCCATGCATTTATGGATTTTACGATTGTGGGGGACGGTGTCAACCTGGCGTCTCGTCTTGAGGGTTTAAACAAGGTATATGGGACGCATATAATTATCAGTGAGTTCACTGCCGCAAATCTGGATGAACGGTTTTTGATGCGCGAACTCGACATTGTAAAGGTAAAAGGCAAGGAAAAGGCTGTCGTCATATTTGAGTTGATCGGTTTCAGGAATAAGCTGGATGAGTGCCGTGTTGAAATGGTCAAGATTTTTGAATCCGGTCTTGATGGCTTTAGAAATAAAAAATGGGATCTTGCCAAGAAAAAATTTAAGACTGCATTGCAGCTTATCCCGGAAGACAGACCTTCTCAATTGTATTTGAACAGAATCGAGGAGTTTAAACAAAGGCCGCCTGAGGATGACTGGATCGGAGTAACTAAATTCAACCATAAATAAGTCGGCATTACATGATAAGGTATCAATCGTTCAGTATATGAGGTTAAAAAATGAAAAAATTAATTACGATTTTAGTTACATTGGTTATGGCATTTGCTTTTATCATGGGTGCGGGCGCAGAAGACAAGAAAATTGAGGTAGAGGGTACGAGCCTTCTGTCAAGAGAAGACGCCCTGCGTCAGGCTCTGCGCCTGGCCGTGGAACAATCCGTTGGTGTCTTTATCCAGCTCAGTGTTGAGATCGAAAATTATGAACTTAAAAAAGATAAAATCATGTCTCGCGCCCAGGGTTATATCAAACAATATTCGGTTTTAAAGGATGAAACGTCCGGAAGCCTGTATCTGGTCGGAATCAGGGCAACGGTATCCCTGGACAAAATCAAGGATGATCTTTTAGCAATGAAGATTCTTCTAAGCAGCATGGATCTGCCTAAACTAATGATATTGATCCAGGAAAACTACGTGGATATGGACAACATCGGTATGCAGATTGCTGAAACAGAACTCTATTCCCAGCTTTCTGCCAAGGGGTTTGATTTGGTGGATAAGGCCCAGTTGGAGACGATCAAAAATCAGTCCCGGGCAAGGCAGGCCCTGGCTGGTAATATTGATGCAGCCAAAAGTCTTGGTATGGCTCTCGGCGCACAATATATTATATTGGGAAAGGCTGTGACGCAGGATGCCGGTGAAGCCTATTCCGGAACAGGTTTGAAATCAATACAGGCTACCTTGCAGCTGAGGGTCATCCAGACCCAGAGCGGCATTATTTTAGGTTCGGTTGTTAAAAGCGGTGTTGCAGCCCATATCAGCCCCCTGACCGGGGCAACCAATGCCCTTAGAGCATCGGTTCAGGCTGCTGTCAAAGATTATCTGGTTAATGCTATCGCCAAATCTTTTCAGGATTTTGTCAATAATGGTGCTCCCTTGAAACTGAATATCTCCGGCGTGAAAACCTTTCAGGAATACAAACAGATTGTCACAGGCATGGAAGAAATAGACAAGGTGGTTTCCAGTAAAAAGGAAGGCTGGAATAAAGCTGGAGGTCTGCTTGTATTGGACTTGCGCTTTAAGGGTACAAGTGAAGAATTGGCCGAATATCTTGACGGCATGAACTTGAATAAAAAAAGCCTTGAAGTGATTGATTTCGCCCCGGACAGGGTTGACTGCAATTTTCGATGAAATCAGGCTCCTACAGTCAATTGTTGTCCTGAATCAACATCTGGCAAAGATGTTCGCTTAAAAACATTATCGATTCAATATCAAGATGCTGAATAATGGTTTCATCAAATAAGAGTTTTATATCGGCTTCAAATCCATCATCTTCATCCCAAAATAAAAGCGTTACCGGAATTTTTGGGAATACGGAAAAAAGATATGCAAGATCACAGGATTCGTATTTGGTTTTGACATCAGTCCCGCCTGCTTTTTTACAGGCAAGTTTGAGCTTGTCTGTATTTGAGGCAAATGCATTTTTAAGAGGCGTTTCCACATGATCCCTCATGGAAATTATTTTTGATACGGTATTTGGAAATTCCTTAAAGCTTTTCATATGTCCGGTTGGTTTGGATATGCCGCCATGTGCCATATGAATATAAACAAAGGTCTGCTCATTTTTTGTCAGTTCATTACCAGAGTCATCCAGAATCTG
>JAGLNZ010000493.1 GCA_023139225.1 Desulfobacula sp.
TGGTCGGAATACCCGGTTTCAGGGTCTGCCTTGATCTGTTCCAGCCTGTTGCCGCAAGCCTTTTCCAAAAAGCGGGCATGATTTTTTGTTCCCAGAATAAAGTCGTTCAAATAGGTTTCAAATTCTTGTTTTTGGGATGCAGTGTCGCGATAAAGATCCAAAAATTGTGCATCATAGTCGTAAAGCCCGTAACAGGCCGTAGGATATGCACCAAACGGGACATGAACCACTGCATCCACACAAAATGACGGCAGCTGGTTGTTCTGGGGATCATGGTTTAAACCCCCTGGTTCGAAAAGTTCATCACAGGTGACAATGACATTCTGGGAGGCTTTTGCCTGTTCAATATCACAAAATGTAAGCCCGTTGATCCGGGTTGTTCCAATGGTGTCTGCCTGCTGTGCATGGATAATGGTGACATCCGGATGAATGGCCGGTACCAGAACAATTTTTTTCGGCCGGGTCTCTCTTGAAAACGGATTCTCCATTACCACCAGTTTTTTGCCGGCAAGCCGGTCATTATTTTTTCTTGTTTCAATATCAAATCCCCACTTATTGATGATATCTGTTCCAAGTGAAGAAAAGGTTGGAAGAAAAGGAACTCCCATGGCACCGGCCAGGAACCGTAATGCCATCTGAAAATTGGTGTAATCTTCCACCATGATTTTATTTTCAATGATATGTTTTCTGAAACATAAACAGGTGGGGGCAAACCTTCCGTTTCCAGAATAGGCAATTTCCACCTTTGAGATGCAGCCTGCACCCACCAGCTCATCAAGCCCCTGCCCGTTGGAATGGGCATAGATGTGAAGATCCTTTATTCCCTGACGGATGATTTCATGGACAGCGGCCATGGGATTCCGGTTCAAGGTGAATCCACCGATGGAGATGTGGCTTTCATCCTTAACATATTGGCGGATGGCCTGATCAAGGGACCTTACTTTTGTGTCGGTTTTTATATTAATCATCTTCTATATTGTTCTACATATCAAAACATTGTTCCATAATGTGATTGTACATAAACTAAAATTTAATAGGCTTGTCAAGAAAAAAGTTAAAATATAGCTAAGAAATAGCTTGACAAAGAGGATGGATTATTTCATCTTTAGCAGGTATTAAAACACTGTTTTGCAGTGTGAAATTGTAGGGTGGAAAGAACTGTCCAACGGTTGTTTGTTTCAATCCGGATAAGTTAAATGAATAAAGGGTAATATTAAAAAGAAAATGAACGACTTTATATCATGCAGAGAGCACAAAAGTTTGAGGCCCTCTGCAGATACAAAATTTGGCATGCAAGGTGTTGAGGGTTACTCAATAACAAGGAGCAGCTGTTTGGTAGCGACTTTGTCTTCCACTTTTACACCGACTTGTTTTATTTTTCCTGCTGTTGTTGTAATAATGGGATTTTCCATTTTCATGGCTTCAAGGATCAATAGTTCCTGTCCCTCAATAACATCATCGCCTTCTTTTACATGCACTTTCCAGATTGTTCCGGGCATTGGGGCTAAGATTTCTGTGCTCATTTTAATCTCCTTTGTTCAAAACATATTTTGTTCTTTCCTTGCCAGAAAAAGATTTTTTCTTAAACAAGACCGCTTTGGTCTATACTTAAAGAAAAGGTTAAAGTCAAGTGGGGGGTGTTTTCCTTCTGGCGGAATATTTGGATACAAATTTTACGATAAGCGATTGGCTTCCCTTTAAGGGAATACTGATCTGAAAATAATAATTTATTGACCGGGAGTAGAGTATGAGACAATATTTTGAAAAAATGACAGAATTTGGTGCGGAACTTAATAAAGGGCAGTTGCTAAGTTCTGAAGAAAATGTGAAAAATGTTAAGGAAGTGGAAGCCGGGATTGATGTTGAAGTCGAAAAAGTAAAAAATGCTGGAATGCCGACTGAAAAGATCAATGCAAGGGGTGTAATGACAGTCTGGCAGCGGCTTGAATACCTGATTGATCCTGGTACCTGGAATCCCTTACACACGTTGTTCAACCCTGAAGATAATGTCGAAAACACAACAAATGTCATTGACGGTCTGGCAAAGATTTCCGGCAAATGGTGTGTTGT
>JAGLNZ010000494.1 GCA_023139225.1 Desulfobacula sp.
GGCTTTAAATGGAACACCGGCTTTTTTTCTATGGGATCAACACTGGTTGCTATCACTTTTGGATAGACCAGAGAATAAAGCCTGCCGCCTTTATTCTCACGAACGCCGCAGATTCCCCTTTTCCCATCTTTAATGATACAGAAATGACGACAGATTTGACATTTTACCGCTTTTTTATCCAGTTTTTCATAAATCAGGGTTTCCATGCTTAAGACCTCATCCGTGTGGCCAGTCCTGTTGCAGGATTATAGGCCTTTGTTTTTTTCACCTTCAGCATCAGGGGCCGGGTCCGAAATTTTGGCACCGGCTTGATCTTCATGCCGATAAGGGTTCCGAAAAATGATTTTTGAACAATTTTATAATTTTCAACAAAGGAGGCTATTTGTCCGCAGGCAAAAGGAAATTGCGGGGTTGTCCTCCATTTTACAGGAACATCTCCAAGGATGGCATATAAAATCTGTTTAAGTTCCCAGATGCTGAAAAAATGAGCCTGGTTAAAAAGAGAGGGCACAAAGAAACTTTTAACCCGGCGGACCATATTTAATGGTGCATACCGGTTTAAGACACAGAGAATCACCGTATCCTTTGCCACCCTGCAGGCTTCTTCAATGGCTTTGGCAGGCCGGTCCGTAAACTCAAGGCTTGTAAATAAAATTGCGCAGTCAAATGCATTATCTTCAAAGGGAAGATCTTCAGCCACACCCCGGTGAAGATCCACCCTGCTGCCAAATTTTTTTGATGCCAGGTCCAGCATGTATAAAGAAGGATCTATCCCGGTCAAATTCAGGCCTTTGTCCAGCAGCGGTTCAAGACTGATTCCCGTTCCACAGCCGATATCAATGATTCGCTGCCCTTTTTCAGGGGACAAAAAATCCATCATTAATTTGATTTCAAGATCCAGGCAATACTTATTTTTGGCCTGGTCAAACCAGCCATCATATGATCCTGCATCTTTAAAATCAAATACATATCCCATAATTAATTAATAATCTTATCAACCTTTTCCATCATTTGGTTGACGGCAACAACCGCCGGAGAATCATCTTCCAGTTCAAGAAGCGATCTTCTTTCCATGTCAAACTCAAGAAGGTTATTATCATCGGGTATGGTGCACACTATGGGAACACCGATACTTTCAACCTCATCCAGAAAGGCTTTGCTTAAGTTTTCAGGTGCCCTGTTAACAATCAGGCCCTTATGTTTCACTGTAAGTTTAAGGTCACCCAGCATTTCATTAATTCTTCCGACGGCTCTTAACCCTCTTAAAGCATAATCGGTAACCATCAGCAGGATATCCACCTTACCACTGGTTCTGCGGCTTAAATGCTCCATCCCGGCTTCATTATCCACAAGAAGATATTTATAATTGCCTTCCAGTTCTTCAGCAAACCGGTTAAGAATATTATTGACCATGCAATAACATCCCTGGCCTTCCTGTCTGCCCATGACCAGAAGATCAAAGTCCTTCTTCTCAATCAACACCTGGTTCATAAGCATTTCAAGATACAACATTTTATCCATGCCTGAGGGTACGCTCTGGGGATCTTTCATGAAATTTTCACGGATGTCGCCCACTGTTTTTTCAATTTCAAGTCCAAGGGTCTCACCCAGGTTACTATTAGGATCTGCATCAATTGCAAGAAGCGGATCATTCTGATGTTTTGTAAAATATCGAGTCACAAGTGCTGAAACAGTTGTTTTTCCAACTCCACCTTTGCCGGACATTGCGATTACTTTGCTCATATTCACTCCAAATGCATTCGTTTATTTTCATGTTTCAATAACATAACGCAATCTTTGAAAAAAGCAATTAAAGATATAAAAGAACAAATGATTTTTACAAAAAGTCAGACAGGTATCATTGGAGATGCAGTATTTTATTTTCTCTTTTTAAACCAGTCTTTTTCCCCGTAAAGCTCGGTTAAGCAATCAGGACAGATCCCATGGGTAAAAGTGATCTGGGAATTTTCCTCAATGTATGAATCCACCCGTTTCCAGAATCCCTTATCATCCCTGATTTTTTTACACTTTGAGCACATGGGAAGAAGTCCCCGAAGGATCTTGATCTCAATCTGGGTTTTTATCCTGGCAAGCAGCTCTGCGGAATTAAACGGTTTGGTTACATAATCAACACCGCCAACATCAAATCCCTTTACAATATCCTTTGAATCGGTCTTTGCCGTAAGAAAAATGATGGGGATATGCCGGGCACTAAAATCCTGTTTCAGCTGTTCACATACTTCATATCCATCCATGTCCGGCATCATGATATCCAGCAGGATCAAATCGGGTTCATTTTTCTTGACAAAATTCAATGCCTGCTGACCATTTTGGGCCATGCCCACTTCGTATCCATTATCAGACAAAAGCTTGCCAAGGAACTGAAGATTCTGGGGTTTATCATCTACGGCCAGAATCAATGATTTTTGATCACTCATAAAACAACTCCATATTTATAATATTATGTTTCTGATTTTTCTATTATCCCGGCAATGTTCTTACCTATCTGGGGAAAATAATTCAGGCTGCCCGGCATTTGTTCCATGTCAAATTTTTCAGCCTGTTTCTCAAGTTTTTCACCATATAAATAAAGATATTGATATTCAAACTTTTCGCCAAGAAATTTTAATTGTCTGGCAAAAATTTTAATTTCATCAATTACCATGGCATCTTTCAGATCATTCCAGGTGTTTTCTTCCATATTTTTCAGTTCTTTTTGCAATTGCCTGAGTCTGTCTATTGTTTGGGAAGACAGGTCGCCATCAAATGCTTTTGAAAAATCTTCTGCAATCCCGCCAGGGTCGACATAAGATTCTTTTTCCCGGGTCATGGTGATTAAAGATGCCTGCTGGACATTTTTGATTTGAATGGTAAACCTGCTGCCTTGATCAGGGGTAGAATCAACAAAAATCTCTCCATCCATGATTTCCACCAGGCGTTTGGATATGGTGAGGCCAAGGCCTGTGCCACCATACTTATTTATGTCCTGATCTTGTGGCTGAGAAAAAACTTTGAATATATTTTCTTTTTCATCCCGGGC
>JAGLNZ010000495.1 GCA_023139225.1 Desulfobacula sp.
CAAATCAAACCAAGAATTAATATACCTGAAACAAGAAATTTCATTTTAAAATCCACGGGGATTATTTCGTCTTTGGTTGCTGAGTAAAAACAAACTTTTCTCCAATAACAAAATGCAAAATATTTAACAAGGGATTTATTTTGCATACTGTATGGATAATTCGTGATATTTTTTTAACTTTTCCTGAACTTTTCCAAAAACCGTATCTTTCGGATAACATGAGTTTGAATCAGCTTTACCTGCCTTGACGCCGGTAAGCACTTCAATCCCCTCTTCAATGGTTTTGACACTGAAAAGGTGAAATGATTTTTTCTTGATGGCCTGGACAACATCTTTTCTTAAAACAAGATTTTTTACATTTGAAAATGGGATCATGACACCCTGGCTTTTTGTGAGGCCTTTTTTCATACAGACGTCATAGAATCCTTCTATTTTTTCATTCACGCCGCCAATGGCCTGGATTTCACCCTTTTGGTTCACAGACCCTGTCACGGCGATTTCCTGGCTGATCGGAATACCGCAAAGACTGGAAAGAACGGCATACAATTCCGTAGAAGAGGCGCTGTCGCCGTCCACTCCATTATAGCTTTGCTCAAATGTGATACTGATACTCACACTTAAAGGATAATTTTGTGCAAACATTCTGCCAAGATAGCCGGAAACGATCATTACCCCTTTATCATGGGTCTGGCCCGAAAGGTCAGATTCATGTTCGACATTAATGATCCCGGGGGTTCCCATATATGATTCTGCAGTAATCCTTGTGGGCCTCCCAAAAGCGATTTCACCCATATCGTAAACAGCCAGCGCATTTACCTGGCCTGTTACCTTTCCTGTCACATTGATCAGAACCGATTGATCATCAAATTGTTCCAATACTTTTTCTTCGTAAAGGTTATGGCGGAACCTGTGCTGGCTGATGGCCCGGATTACATATTTTTGTGAAATGACCTGCGCATTATCTTTTTTCGCCCAATAATCAGCCTCTTTTAAAATTCCAAGGACCTGACCAAATCTTAGGGAAAGTTTTTGCTGATCTGCGACCATCCTTTTTCCATATTCAATCACGGCACACACACCATCCGGGGTAAAACTCAACAGGCTCTCTTTTTTGCATATCCTTGCAATAAACCTGGCATAATTGTAACCATTCTCATCTGTCAATTGAGCTTCATAATCAAAATCCGCCCTGACCTTAAAAATCTTGTTAAATTTTAAATCCGCATTCTGCAAAATTTTAAAGGGCTCATACCCACCGACAAGAATCACTTTAACTTTTAATGGTATGGGAGCCGGCTTTAAGGAGGGCATACCATGACCATGATCTGCCTGGCCGGGCATATCTTCAATTTGCAGCATTGAATTCTGCAGGGTTCTTTTTAAAGATTCCCATACTGCAGGATTCATTAAAAGCGGTTCAATATCAAGAACAAGATAGCCTTTATTGGCTTTTAACAGGGCGCCGGCCTGAACCATCGTAAAATCCGTTGCAAATGCTCCCATAACCGGTTTCTTTTCAATTTTCCCAAAAAGGTTATGAAAACTTGGATTTGGCTCAAATACAACCGGTGCCCCTTTTTCCCTTCTTCGATCCACCAGTACATTTACCTGATACCTTTTAACAAGAGACCCTGTCATTTCCATTATTTTTTTGCCTTCGGAATCCTCCTTGCCTTTGACCCCAAGAAACATGGCGATATTATCAATAATATCTTCCTTGACATTTTTCAGATAAATTTGAATATCTTTGCAATCCCTGAAATAATACCTTACAGGATCAATCTGCTCTGAAATAAGCTGCTCTGTTTTTGATGTGACAAGCTTTTTTAACACAGCTTTCATTTCCTCGCCAAGTTTATTAATTTCAACAAGGGATTTATTAAGCACTTCTTCAACCTGAACTCTATTTTCATCCATTTTCTGACGCACTGTCTCATCCAGAGCCTGGTATGCTTCCCGGGACACGGGCTGCCCGTTACTGACCGGAACAACCTTGTAACCTGCTTCTGTACTGATGATTGAAAAACCTGTACTTTCAGCAAGCTGTTCAACATCGTCAGATAACTCTTTTTGCCTGTTTGAAGTTTCTTTATGAATAATATTTTGCTCTTCCTGAAAAGATGGTGTTTCCAATAAAGCCGGTATTTGGGTCTTTATTACTTCGATTAACCGGATCATGCTTTGGCTGAAATACACAGCCGATCCTGCCGGCATTTCAATAACAACCGGACAATACGCATCATCAAAATTATTGACCAGACAAAGATCTGCCGAAGTTTCATACTTTTGGGCATGCTCGATAAGAAGTTTTTTGATAATGGTTGATTTACCGGTACCTTCCAGGCCTGTGACAAAAATATTGTACTCGGGGCCTTTCATATTCAATCCAAAATCAATGGCTTCTACGGCCCGTTCCTGACCGATAATGCTGTCTAAAGGTTCCAACTCAGATGTGTCCTGAAAATCAAACAGCTTGGAAAGATATTTTTTGCTTAAATCTTTTACCAAAACCTCAAATCTTTGCTCCATCTTTTTCTCCTTTGCCGAATGCCTGTCTCAATCCATAGGGATTATCTGGGCATCGGCATATAATGTTGAATCATCAAATATATTGCATTGATACACACCATTAGTCTTGTGCCAGCCTGTTTGAATACTTTCTTTTGTTTTCCCAATTTCACGGCAAAACCTGATTTTAATATTCCTGATCGGCCTTTCATTATGATTTATCGTTTTATGATACAAGGTTTCCAGGAACCCTATGTAAATTGTATTATTCACATGCCCGTTCACATCAAAATCCGAATACCTCAGGCTGATGTCCATCTGCTGTTCCGGCTCAATCTTTCCACAGGCCTTCCAGTCATCAATTTCCTTGTCAAACCATTTCTCTTTGTCAAATTCGTAAAGCCCGGAAATCCGGGCCGGAACTTTAGCAATCCGCTTTTTTTTGATATCAAAAAAAAGCCAGACACTCGATCCCCGGGCAATCTCGCCTTTGGATGATTGTATAAGATAGTCCCTGTATCCTTTATATCCTTTAAATCCCCTTGACCATGTTGTAATCTTAATTTCCTCATCCAGCATTGGATAACGGAAGAACTCAATTTCCAGACGATTTAAAAACCAGACAACACCTTTTTCAAACAACACATTCGGACCGGCTCCAATCCTTGTTGAATGGAAAACAGCCATTTCCTGAAAAAACCGGGCAGCAGACTGAACTCTTAATTTAAACTCATGATCTATATCAAAAAATCCTATTTTATGGTGTTTTTCTATCTTCATGTTTTACCTTTGCTTTTTATCTAAACCTCCCGCTTCCGGTCGGCACTGATGAATGGAATAAAGTAGGAAAGAAAAAAAATATAGTCGGGCCGGTTAAAGAAAACGTGCAGACAACAAGGCCTGTGGTAACCCATGCAATAGTCTTCAGCCTGGTTTTAAGCTCTTTTAAATAAAGCTCACTTCCGGCAGCAATTATTGCAAAACAGGCACCAAATACCAGAACATCCATAGAAAATCCCGTCATAAAATTCAGACCCATTACTGGTGATCTTCAATCTTTGAATTTTATCATAACATGGAAAGCACAAATTGAAAAATACAATGGATATAAAATGGGTCCATATTCTTCCCGCCTGATTTTTTTCTTAGATTGAGCCCCAGGCAGGGCAATCGCATGTAAAAAAAGTTTTA
>JAGLNZ010000496.1 GCA_023139225.1 Desulfobacula sp.
CTTTAATATTGATTTTTCATAAAGTATATATTAAAAAGGTCATAATAACAGATACAGATTCATACAAAAATAACCATAACAGAATATAAATTATGAGCTCTCCAATAAACTTTAGATATGTAGCCCTTGCAGATGAAATCCAGAACAATATTTTAAAAGGCATCTTTACACCGGGTGAAAAACTGCCCTCCTTGAGAAAACTCCACAACCAGTTAGGCCTCAGCGTTTCCACTGTTCACCAGGCCTACATAGAACTTGAAAAAAGGGGAAGGGTTGAAGCAAAGGAAAAATCAGGTTTTTATGTCAAAGCACTCAATAAAAATCCTTTGAGCAAACCTGTTCCGGAAAAAGTTGTTACCAAACCATGCCGGGTTGTGGTCAATGATCTTGCCGAAACCATTATCACAGATCTTCAATGTGATGATATTCTCCAATTGGGAGCAGCAATCGCATCTAAAGAACTGATGCCGTTAAAACAATTGTCCAGAATTATGAAATCAATGCCGGCAGATACATTGCAAGACCACTTTTCAAACTATGATTTGTGCGCCGGAAATCTTGCGCTTCGAGAAGAACTTTCCAAAAAAATGCTGGGAAACGCCTGTTCAATCTCAACACAGGATATTATTACAACCAACGGCTGCCTTGAAGCTGTCACCCTCTGCTTAAGGGCTGTGGCAAATCCCGGCGATACGATTCTTGTGGAATCCCCTGTTTTTCATTGTTTTTTGCAGCTTATTGAAGATTTAAACCTCTATGTCATTGAAATTCCGGGTTGTCCGGAAGAGGGAATCGATCCCAAAGCTTTTGAAAAAACAATCAGTTCAAATAAAATAAAAGCATGTCTGTTGAATTCCAATTTTCAAAATCCTTTGGGATCAGTCATGTCCAAAGAAAATAAAGCAGCGATTATTCATATGGCCCAAAAATATAATATTCCTATTATTGAAGATGATATTTACGGGGATCTTTTTTTTGGTGACAAACGACCGACCACATTTAAAAGCCTGGATAAAAAAGGCATGGTATTATATTGTTCTTCCTTTTCCAAGGCCCTTGCTCCCGGTCTGAGAACCGGATGGACCGTTCCGGGTATTTTTAAAAATACCGTCATTCGAATGAAACTCAATACAGCCATTTCAACTCCAGGCATCAACCAGGCTGTAGTAGCCAGGTTTGTTAAGACCGGTGCCTTTGACAGGCATTTAAGACAATTGAGGAATAAGCTTAAAAACCAGGCATCTGCCATGGCCATTGCCGTATCAAAATATTTTCCTTCTGATACCCAAATTACATTCCCCAAGGGCGGTATGTTTATATGGATTGTTTTAAATAAAAAAATTGATTCCATGGAAATTTACCAGAGAGCCTATCAAAAAAAAATATCCATACTTCCCGGAACCATTTGCTCTTCTACTGACAGATATAAAAACTGTTTAAGAATTAATTGCGGGATCAAATGGAGTCAACGCCTTGAAGACGGCATCAAAACAATCGGACAAATCATCAAGAATCTTTTATAAATAAGAAATTATACTGATCATCTCTTCCCCTGGGCTAAATTGGTTAACATTGATCCTGGGACAGTTTTTCAGCAGGTAATCACCTGTTATTGGTGAAGTCTCAAAAGCAAATAAAGATGCTGATTCCATCACATTTTTCAATGCAAGTGGTGATTCCGGCGTTGAAAGGAGGATGCTCTCAGTTAAAATTGCAATTTGCTGCTGGTTCGTTGGAATTCTCATCGCTTGAATATAATTTCCTTTTATAGAAGCATCTTTAAGTATCCCCCAGGCAACAAAAGACCGGATAACATAACGGGCAAACCGGCTAATGGTTTCACGGTCTCCATAATGTTCCTTTAGTCGTTGGATAATCTGTTTTTTGGTGATTTGATCCTGTAGATTCAACAGACGCCCGATCTGTTTTGCCACCCCATACCAAAAAGGATAGGCTGCACTTATCATGGCCCAGTGCAACGGCAATCTTTCGGAAACAGGGGTTGTTTTTGCAATCGCTAATACTGCATCCCTAAACGGGATAAGTTCTTTCTCCGGTGTGCACCAGGTCAGCATTAAATTGGTAACGGCTTTTTTGTAGGCTTCTTTCCCGCGTTCACCAGTACCCCCGCTTTGTTTCTTATCTGAAAGAAATTCATCTAATTCATTTCGGATTTCTTTTGGAGACATGCCAGCCAGCATCATATCCAGGATTTTGTCCATCCATTCTGGTCGGATGACGTGTTTTATACCAATTTTTTCATGCCTTGCACTCATTTAATTACTCTTTTCAAATTTTATCAATGGGACTATGATCTCTTCTATAGAGGCTCCGCCATGTGTCACAGTCCTTTTACCCATGTTTGCAAATGCATTAGGTCCTTTGGCCAATAAAGGATAATACCCTGAAGGGAGACCTGTTGGGTTCCAAATAGCAGCATCTGAAAAATTTTCAGCAACCTGAGATCTTAATTCAGAGGTTGAATAAACTCTTGCCCGTTCTCCACGGGTTTCAGCAATTACTCCTTCCCCCGGGTTCCCCATCCCATTGCATTCAATATTGCCATGATCAGACGTTAACCACACTTGAAAACCATTCTGGAATAAATGGCCAATCAGGGATGATAAATATCCTGACTGGCACCATTGTCTGATCTGGTTGTGCATGCCTGCATTCCCAAGCTGCATGCCATGCATGATTTTGTCCACTGTATCAATAACAAGACCAAGTACTTTGATTCGCTGGAGATTTAATGTGTCATCCAATGCTCCTATCGCATCGCCACCCCCAAGGCTTTTCTGATAGCCCACATCAAAACGTGACAAGCCATAGTTCTCCCAGAATTGCTGCCATAATTTTTTTTCATTATGAGTCGTATTGATTGAATTTGGAAAATACATAGGTGGTTTGCCAGCAAAAAGTGCCTGTCTTGACACAGATGTAAGAGAAGGTATCCATGCAAAAACAGCAGATTCTCGTATGACCAGGTTTTTGGATTGATCCTGAAGGATTTCACGAATACTGATCCATTGATCTAAGGACAGGCCATCAACTACGATAAGAGCAACGCGATTGTTTTTTGAATCCTC
>JAGLNZ010000497.1 GCA_023139225.1 Desulfobacula sp.
GACAAATCTTTTTTCAAAAGGCTTAAGGCGAGTTTGATTTTATCGTCAATATTAAAGAACTCCTGTTTGGGTTCCTGGTCTTTTGCAAACGCCACAAGGTTTTTGGTCAGGTTTCTTCCCCGAAGGGTCTGTTCCAATATAATTTCCAGAGTCTGCCTGATTTCTTTATTTTTACAATCCAATAATGATAGCTCTGCATTGCCCATGATGGCACCCAGGATATTATTAAAATCATGGGCCATTTTTCCGGCAACCTGTCCAATCAATGCATGCTTTTCCTGATCAGCCGCATGTTTTTGTGCAAGGATTTTTGCCCTGTGATCATGCTTTTGATCGGTAATATCGGTCACAACACCAATACATTTGGTTATTCGGCCTTTTTCATCTCCAACAGGTGTAGACCCTAGAATTACGTCTTTTATTGTCCCATTTTTTAAAATCAGCTGGGTCTCATACATGCCGGCTATGCCTTTTAATCGTTCTTCTCTGGTTTTTCGAACCATTTGCGTAAAAGTTTCCGGTGCAGTGAATTCCTTAAGGTTTTTTCCAATGATATCCTGCACATTTTGATATCCCAGCATTTGGGCAAATACTTTGTTGGAATAGACAATAGTTTCATCAAGATTGATTTCATTGATTCCAACAGATGCTGTTTCCACAAGAGTTCGAAACATTTTTTCTCTTTTTTCAAGATCCAGTTGAGCCTGGTTGTATTGAATGGCTGAACCAATGGTTTCAGATGCGACTTTAAGAAGATTAAAATCAGATTCGGTATATGCGTTAGGATTGGTATAATCCTGAACAACAATGACGCCCAGTTTAAAATTTTTTCTTCCTTTAAGCCGGACACCCATCCAGGAGGCAGCTCGCTTTCCAATTGTTTTAACATCAATATCAATATTTATTTGTCCTGAAATGATTTTTTCCACTGTATGCTGATCCAGCAGCAAAGATTCATTTTTGGTAACCCAGTCGGTAAATGAGCCGGGAAGTGCAATGGTAATATTGGGCTCTAAATCATCCTTGTTTTTTAAATCTTCATAATATGGAAAATGGTAGATGCATTTTTTATAATCTTTTAAAAGAGCGATATAAAAATTATCTGCAGGCATCAATTTTTTAATCTGTCGATGAATGATGTCAAACAATACATTTAAATCTGATTCTTTGGAAGACTCAGATATTTTAAGCATGGCTTTTTGAAGTTGATTCTGCTTTTCAAGTTCCTCTAGAATTCTGCGTTGGTTTTTTGCCATTGATTATTCCCTGATAAGTATGTGTATTTATTTTATCATAATTCGAAACCGGATTGTTTTCAATAATAAGGTGATTTTGATCAGGATTTTTTTTAATATCAAGAACCAGTTTAATTTGTTGATTGTTTTTATCGGGTATATTAAATGAAAGGCAGACTCAAATTAAATTAGGAAGATCAAAAAATCCTATGAAAAGACCCGCACCCTTAAAACCAGGTAGTTTATTAGGCGTCTGTGCACCATCCGCACGCTTTGATTCCCAAAAATTAAATATGGGGATTCATGTTTTAAAAAAAATGGGGTTTAAGGTAAAAGTGCCTGAAGAGATCTTTAAGAAGAAGCGATATCTTGCAGGTGATGATGTTTTAAGAGCTAACGTGATCAACCAACTTTTCTCAGATCCGGATGTAGATGGAGTTATCTGTGCCCGGGGTGGCTTTGGCGCGATGAAAATTTTGGATCATTTGGACTGGAACACGATTAAACAAAACATCAAACCTTTTATTGGATTTTCCGACAATACAGCCATATTGCTGTCCATTATGGATAAAACAGGAATTTCAGTGATTCACGGGCCAAATGTGGTTTCATTTGCCAATGCCCCAAAACAGACCATTGATTCATTTTATAACACTCTGACAGGTTTGTTTGACAAAATTAATGTGACAAACCCACAGATTATTAAACCCGGCAGGTGTTCAGGCGTATTAAGGGGGGGGAACCTTGCCACCATATCCCATCTTTTAGGTACAAAGTTTCAGCCTGACTTTAAAAAGGCTGTTTTATTCCTGGAAGACATTGGAGAACCGGCCTATAAAATCGATCGGATGTTAACACAGATGAAAATGGCAGGCCTGTTTGAAGGGATTAAGGGGGTGATTGCCGGTTCCTTTGAAAACTGTGACAATGATGAATACATAGAAGAGATATTGTCTGAAATATTTGATGAATACAATATTCCGGTTCTTTCAGGGTTGGCTTCGGGTCATGGAAGATTTAATTTGTCTTTAGGCATGGGAACCCATATTAAGATGGACACTATAAACTCAAGCATTCACTGGATTTAATACATATGGGTAGGGTTAGAATATCTCACGAGATTGAAAAAGCGATTTTACAGGGCGTCTTTCCAGGGGCGGTTCTATTGTGCAGTGTAAATCAGAAAATTGTCTTTCATGAATCCTATGGAATGGCTGATATTTTTAAAAAAAGAAAAATGAGAAAAGATAGTATTTTTGACCTTGCCTCATTAACAAAACCTCTGGCAACAACCTTAGCCTTATCCAAGCTCATTGAAAGAGATCAGGTTTTTTTAGACCAGAAAATAGGATCAATCCTGAATGAATTTGCAATATCTGAAAAAGCAGATATTACCATTGATATGCTGCTTAGACACACTTCAGGATTTCCTGCACACCGGGAATACTATAAGACAATCATAAAAATAAATGAAAATCCAAGGCAGTATCTTAGACATCTTCTTGTCCATGAGGCACTTGAGAGTAAAATTGATACGTGTCAGGTTTACAGTGATTTAGG
>JAGLNZ010000498.1 GCA_023139225.1 Desulfobacula sp.
TATGTTAAGGGAAAAGGAATTGTATTGAGTGAGCCCTCAGTTGTTGCTGTCAGAACGGATAAAAGGGCAAAAAGCAAAGTACTTGCCGTGGGTTCTGAAGCAAAAAGAATGCTGGGTCGCACACCGGGTAATATTGTCGCTATAAGGCCCATGAGAGACGGTGTGATTGCTGATTTTGAGGTCACAGAGGCAATGTTAAAGCATTTTATCCGAAAAGTTCACAATAACAGGAAAACCCTCGTCCGCCCCAGGATTGTCATAGCTGTACCATCCGGTATTACCCAGGTTGAAAAAAGAGCTGTCAGAGAGTCGGCAGAATCCGCAGGTGCCAGAGAAGTTTTTTTAATTGAAGAACCCATGGCTGCTGCAATTGGTGCAGGCCTTCCCATTACCGAACCGACCTGTAATATGGTTGTTGATATTGGTGGCGGAACAACTGAAGTGGCTGTTATTTCACTTGCCGGTGTTGTTTACACAAGATCCTTAAGAGTTGCCGGTGATAAAATGGACGCTTCCATCAGCCAGCATATAAAGCGAAAATATAATCTTTTGATTGGTGAAAGAACCTCAGAAATAATCAAAACAACCATTGGAAATGCTTATCCTGATCCGGAAAATCTCGAAACCATTGAAGTTAAGGGCCGTGACCTTGTGTCCGGTATCCCTAAAATACTTGCCATTGATTCTGAGGAAGTCAGGGTTGCCATTTCCGAACAGATTGATGCGATTGTTGAAACGGTTCGCATTGCACTTGAACAGACACCGCCTGAACTTGCAGCAGATATTGTTGATTCCGGTATTGTTTTAACCGGTGGCGGCGCCTTACTAAAGAATTTGGATAAATTGCTTAAAGAAAAGAGCGGCCTTCCCATTGTTGTAACCGATGATCCATTGTCAACAGTTGCTCTTGGCTGCGGGAAAGTCCTCGATAATATTGATATCTTAAGAGAAGTAGTCATTAATTAATTTAATGTTTTCACGGAATCTGTTTATTTTTGTTGGGCTTGCTCTATTTATTGCCATCAATTTTATCGTAATAACCATGAGCAGCAGAGAATCATTGCCGATCAGCGGGGTTGAGCGATTATTCATTTCTATTACTTCACCTGTCCAACAGGCTGTTGCTAGAACTATTAATTATAGCCAGAATGTCTGGAATACATATTTTATGACGGTCCTTGCCGTTAAAGAGAATATTAAGCTTAAAAAACAACTTGGGAAAGCAATAGAAATCAAAAATCAGTATGAAGAGCTGGAACTTGAAAATACCCGGCTTAAGAAATTTGTTAATTTTACCGGTCAGGTTCCGGACACTTATGTGGCAGCTCAGATCATTGCAAGGGATCCGTCACCATGGTTTAAAACCATTATGATTGATAAGGGCGCAAAAGATGGCCTTGCAAAAGGGAGTCCTGTGCTGGTTTCCGAAGGAATTGTCGGACAGATAATAAAGGTTGCAAACAATTATTCCAGGGTTCTTTTAATCACAGACCAAAATTCTGCTGTTGATGCTCTTGTCCAGAATTCCCGGGTCCGCGGTATTGTGAAAGGAAACAATGAAGACAATTGTTCTTTTGTATATGCATTAAGAAAGGATGAGGTAAAGCCGGATGAAATGATTATCTCATCCGGGTTGGATCAAGTATTTCCCAAAGGACTTAAAATCGGCAGGATATTAAAAGTGACAAAGGTCCATTCTCAACTTTTTCAGAATATCACAATAGAGACCAGCGTTGATTTTGATAAAATAGAAGAGGTCCTTGTGTTTAAAAATGGCAGATAAACTAAAGTAACTTGTTGAATTATTTTGAGATTGTCCAACAATGAATATATTATTTTTCATTATTTTTTCGTTTTTTTTAATCATTGTTCAAACGGTTATCCTTCCCTCGTTTCCCTGGTTTGTTCAGTGTTTTGACTTGCTTATCATTGATATCCTTTTTTTAAGCCTTATTTCATCCCATCATTCAGTGGTTTTTGCTATCATTGTTATCGGGTGCATCATGGACAGTATCTCCGGTGTTCCTTTCTCCTATTATATCTTTTCGTATCTATGGATTTATATTATCGTGCATATAGTCAAACAATTGCTTTTTCAACGAAGCATTGTTTTTATTCTTATCATGAGCGTTGTTTCCGTCTTTATTCAGCATGGATTGCTATTGTTTTCAGTCTTTGTCCATCAGGGTGATAATACCATCTGGGAGTTTGATTTTGGTCTTTTTATAAGGCAGGCGTTTTGGGGTTTTATTTTTATTCCACCCGGTATCTGGTTAGTAAATATTTTCTGGCAGAATTGGATTTATGTAATAAAATTTTTACGAAACAGATTGCTCAAACATACAGAGGATAGAATTGATCGAATTTGGTAAAAATCCGGATAGAGAATGGATAAAGCAACGGCTTATCGGTGTGAGTGTATGCATTCTGTTTGTCTTTGCACTCTTGTTTCTCCGATTGGTGTATCTTCAAATTATTAAGGGAGAAGAATACAGGCTTAAATCCGAGAAAAATGCTGTACGTCTTAAAAGTATTAAATCGTCTCGCGGTCTTATATTTGACACAAATAAAAAATTAGTGGTTGATAACAGACCTTCTTTTAATCTTAAAATAGTGCTTGAAGATGCAGGTGAGGTTAAAAAAACTGTCAGAAAAGTCGCAGAATTGATTCAAGTGCCTTTCCCCGAACTCATGGACAGTATCGCCCGGGCTGGAAAGGGAGCTTTTTACAAACTTATCACACTAAAAGATGATATTTCAAGGGACCAGCTTGCCATAGTCGAAGCTCATAAGTTTGATCTTCCCGGGATTCATATCGATATAGAGCCCACAAGACATTATATCTATAAAAAATCCGCTGCCCATCTTTTAGGATACCTGGGACAAATAAACTATAAAGAACTTAAAAGTGGTAACTATCCTAATGTGAAGACAGGAGACTCAATTGGCAGATATGGCATTGAGAAAAGTTTTGAAAAGTATTTACAGGGAAAACGGGGCGGCAGGCAAATAGAGGTCGATGCCAATGGCAGAACAATTAAAATTTTAAAGACAGTTGAACCTGTTGCAGGACTTGATTTGAATCTTACATTAGATCTTGATCTGCAACTGACAGCCGAAAAATGGCTTGAAAATAAGGATGGGGCTGTTGTTGCAATTGATCCTAATAATGGGGATGTCCTTGTGATGGCAAGCAACCCCAGTTTTGATCAAAACGATTTTATTGGCGGTATAAGCCAAAAAAAATGGAAGGCATTGATTTTAGATCCTGGCAAACCAATGATCAATAAGGCGATTCAGGCAGAATATCCTCCAGCGTCTACCTATAAAATAATTACCTCGTTTGCAGCACTTGAAGAAAAACATATTGATATGAATACCACTGCATTTTGTCCGGGATTTCTAAAATACGGAAATAGAGTTTATCGCTGCTGGAATAAACACGGGCATGGTGAGATGAATGTGATTGACGCCCTTACACAATCCTGTGATGTTTTTTATTATCAGGCTGGAATCAAAACAGGAGTGGATGCACTGGCACAGTATGCAATGGGATGCGGACTTGGGAAAAAAACAGGTATTATGCTTGCAAATGAAAAAAAAGGGCTCATTCCAACCTCGGCCTGGAAAAAGAAACGATATAATGAATCCTGGCAAGGTGGTGAAACGCTTTCAATCGCAATCGGACAGGGCTACAATCTGGTTACACCTTTACAAATGGCGGTCTTGATTGCTGCCGTTGGAAATGGCGGTACTTTATTCAGACCCAGAATTGTTAAAACCATTGAGGATAGTCATGGACAGATTGTTAAAAAAATTGACCCCGAAATCACAGGTGGCCTGCCTGCAAGCAAAGAGACATTGAATATAGTAAGAAGCGCGCTTTTAGAAGTTGTTCAGGGTGACCGGGGGACGGCAAGAAGAATTAGACTGAAAAATGTTGAAATAGCAGGGAAAACAGGAACAGCTCAGGTTTTCAGTATTAAAAAAGGTGAGAAAATAGATACTGAAAATTTGGAATATTCTTTACGGGATCACGCCTGGTTTATATGTTACGCTCCTGCTGATAACCCTGTTATCGCAATATCTGTGATGATTGAGCACGGAGAACACGGATCAAGTACGGCAGCCCCTATAGCAGGCGCTTTAATTGAGCAATATATCAAAAACAAACCAATAGAAGAGACTTTAACGGACTAACAAATGTTTGACAGGAGACTGATAAAAAATTTTGACTGGGGATTAGTTGTATTGATCCTTTTGATCGGCTCCATAGGTCTTGTGGTTTTATACAGTGCCCTGACCGCCGGACATGATGCAGGTGCGGTTCACATCCTTTTTAAAAAGCAAATCATATGGATGGGATCAGGGTTTGTTATCATGATGATCACGGTGTTGATTGATTTTAGAGAACTGGATAAATTGAATTTATTTATTTATATACTCTGTATTGGACTTTTGATTAGCGTTATTCTTTTTGGGCAGGTCGGCGGTGGCTCCAGACGATGGCTTCTTCTTGG
>JAGLNZ010000499.1 GCA_023139225.1 Desulfobacula sp.
TTATGTGCGATTCCATTTGTTTTAATTGTAAACCAGCCGGACCTTGGAACAGGCTTGCTCTTACTTTTAATTGCAGGCTCAATTACCTTGTTTGTCAAAGTTGAAAGAAAAGTTTTTTTTTCAGTGTCAGGTATCTGTCTTGCTGCCGTACCTTTGGTCTGGTTTGCATTAAAAGATTATCAAAAATTCAGAATATTGACCTTTTTAAATCCTGATCGTGATCCCCTTGGGGCAGGATACCATATTATTCAATCAAAAATAGCCATTGGATCAGGGATGTTGACAGGCAAGGGATTTTTAAAAGGGACCCAGAATGCATTGTCTTTTTTACCGGAACAACATACGGATTTTATTGTATCGGTTCTTGCTGAAGAATGGGGGCTTGTGGGATGCAGCATCCTTTTAATACTCTATTTTTTTCTTTTATTCTGGGGGCTGAACATTGCATATAATTGTCGAAATATGTTTGGTTCTATTCTTGCTTTTGGTGTCACAACTATGATTTTCTGGCAGATATTTATCAATATCGGCATGGTCATGGGGCTTATGCCGGTTGTAGGCGTTCCTTTACCGCTTGTATCCTATGGTGGTTCATCGGTCATCACTAATATGCTGGGATTTGGGATTCTTTTAAATATCAGCATGCGGAAATTTTCATCCAATTAACTATCAAACTGATGTAATTAATTTTTTTTGCAAAGTCTAATCAGCTCATAAGATAAAAACCAAGACTTTTTGCATAAGGAGGCGGATTGTAGAATTCAGCATCAATATAATTATTTTTTATTCGCCTGACCACGATACGTCTTTCAATAAGAGATTTTTTCATATTATCCAATGTGAATTGAATATCAAGAAAGTCATTGACTTTAATGTGGTGGGATTTTGTAATTTTAAAACCAATTGACACCATCGACAGTCTTTCAATCATCATATGGCCGGATTCTTTAGTTTTCAAATGAATAAAATTTCCTTTTAACGATACAGTTTTACCGTGGGCCTGGTTTTTTTTGGTATTTGATATTTCTTTTTTGTTTTCTTGTTCTAAAAGAGGCTGCAGGCTGTCTTCAATATCTGCAATGGTATCCTCTTTTAAAGGTGCTTTAATTTTAGACAGTGGATCTCCAACCAGAGTCTTTAACTGGTCTGGATCATCAGCACTCACAGTATGCGGGAAAATATTTAACTGTATGGGGATTTCTCCTTTTTTGAGAGAAAAAGCGCTTAAAATATTCTGTTTTACCAGTTCTGCACCATCCATATAGGTCTGGGGCAAGAGGATGATAATTGTGTCCTCTCCGTAACGAAAAATATCATCACCATCACGTTTGTTTTCTTTTAGAATTTGGGCCAGTTTTTTTAGGATCGCATCTCCGGCAGATCGCCCCCTTGTTTCATTGATCTGCCGGAATAAGTCGATTTCGATTATCAACATGGAAAAAATTGTACCATAGTGTTTTTGGATATTCTCCTTGTTATTGACGGCACGTTCAAAGCTCCACCTGTTCTTAAGACCGGTCAATGAATCTTTTGTGGCAATTTTTTTCAATGCCTGGTTATAATAGGATCTTTCAATAGCTATGGCAGCATATTCAGCAATGGAAGACAGGATTTTCAAGTCTTGAGAAGTAAAATTATCATCACTGATTCGATTGATAAGCTCAATAACACCGAAAACTTTTTCATCTGTTTTAAGTGGAGTGCCAATGATGGACCTGGTTTTAAATCCTGAATATTTATCCACCCGAATGCTGAAGCGTTTATCCTTTGCAACATCTTCAATAATCAAAGATTCGCCGGTTTTCATGATATGCCCTGCTACCCCTTCTCCCTTGGGCAGTTTAACCCCCTCAAGCTTTTTTTTATTTGTTCCCACTACAACAGAAAAAACCATATCCCCTGTTTTTGGATCTTTCAATAGTATCGACCAGTGTAAGGGTTGGAAAATACGGCCGACCTGATACATGACAATATCCAGAACCTCCTTGATACTTTTGGCTTTGGCAAGCTCAATGCCTATATCGGAATGCATGCTTTTATCCCTGATACCGGGCGCATCCTGGATCTGGGTAAAGGGATCTTTCTTATAATAATATTTGGTATTAATTTTGGAGAGCTTAAGATTAGCCCAGAGTAAATTCTCTCTAAGCTGACTGGCAGACGGAAAGACAAAATGGTAAAATTCAGAAACATTTTCAACTTCTTTGTTCATATGAATAATGCATTTAATAATATCGATATTATCCAGATCAATTGCTTTTTCAACTTCAGGTGGAAGAATGGAAGGGCGGACAATATCAAATGATCCAATGCCCTGGGTCCAGCACAGGAAGTTTGATAGAGAGACAATGGAAATCAAAAGTGTTTCTTCCCTGGAAAAGTCCATATGGTCAAAAGACTGATGATGATATTTTACTGCCATTGTTAATTTTTCAGGCAGATTCCACATTGAACAAAAAAAAGCGCCTACATCATCATGTCCCAGTCCTATGATACTGCGTTCTTTTTCAATAACCGGTTCCGTGGATGTTGAAAGTTTCTGGATAAATTCGCCATAATTCATTCGGCCCTGGATATCAAGAAAGATTTTGCCGATATCGTGGAGAAGACCTGCAATATAGGCTTCTTCAGGATCAGGGTATCCTGTTTCCTTGGCAATCTCCATACTTAATACGGCAACGCAAAGGCAATGACGCCAGAAAAGAAGCCTGTCAAACTGTTTTGTATGACCTGATTTGAACATTTTTTCAAAGACCGTCATTCCAATGGCCAGTTTTTTTATCTCATCCAACCCTAAAAAAACTACAGCTTCGGAAAGAGCGGTAATTTTTCTTCCAAGGCCGTACATGGCTGAGTTGACAATTTCCAGAACTCTTACTGAGATACCAGGATCGGTTTCTACAATTTTTGCCAGATCGGCCAGGGAGGCTGTTTCATCTTTAGATACCTCAAGCAGTTTTGCGGCTACCTGGGGAAAACTTGGCAGTTTTTTATTATCAAGTTTAAGGATTTTTTCTATATCAGACTGTGAAGGGTGGTGTAATTTTCCGTTCATATTATGTATCCTGTTAATTATTGTAGGCATTAATAATTATCTGATCTTAAATCAATGCATTTATAATTACAATAATTGATTCATATTGAATTTTTAACTTTATTGGATAGGCAGACTATAGTTTTTAGCACAATAGACAGTGACAAAATTACATTTCTTGTAATTTTGATGATTTCTTTCATATTTGGAACTAGAACAAAAGCTTGATTTTTTGTTTTTATGGGGCAGAAAGGCCCTTAAAAATTACTTGTTAAACCTTGAAATATTTTGTTTTTCAATGTTGACAAATGCTTACCCGGATGGTACTCAAGTCACGATTTGATTTGAATTTAGACTGTTTTTGCGTAAAAACAGTTAGGAAGATATAAGTAGTTGATTTTTTTATAACTATTAACTGGCGGAGGGGAATTTATGATAACTGTGATTCCTGATATATCTTTGGTATATCAGATGATCAATTTCCTGGTTCTGCTTTTTGTGCTCAATCTGGTTCTGTACAAACCAATCCGTAATGTACTTCTTGAAAGAAAGGCAAAAATTGAAGGGATGCAAAATGGGGCTCAACAAGCCGCAAGCGACCTTGTTGCCGGAGAAGATGCATACAAAGGCGGATTGAAACAAGCCAGATCTAAAGGTTTAAAAGAAAAAGAAACCTTTATAGAGGAAGCATCTAAAGAAGAAAAGGAAATTATTGACGGGATTAACAAGAAAGCTCAGGCCAACCTGGTTGAAATCAAAAAGCAGGTGGCCAATGAAACTGAGCAGGCCCGCAAATCGCTTGAAGGTGAGGTGGAGGCGTATGCTAAAGCCATAGGCGAAAAGATTCTGGGGAGGGCTTGCTAATGAAAACGGTTGGAATGAACAAAAAATTGCTGCAAGGTGTTCTTTTTGTTGCAGCACTTGTATTTGCAGTATGTGGTTTTGCATGGGCTTCGTCTGACGGAGGGCATGGCGGTGTGCATAATGCATGGCTTGCAAATGATACCTGGAAAGTATTAAATTTTGGTATTCTTGCTGTTGCAGGCTTTTTTATTGCAAGAAAACCTGTGGTTGAGTTTTTCTCATCCCGTGCAAAAAGTATTGAAGATGAGATTAATGAGCTTGAACTCAAAAAAGCAGACGCTGAAAAGAAACTTGCCGAATACCAAACAAAGTTTAAAAATCTTGATCAGGAATCTAAACAAATTGTTGAAGATTATATTAAACAGGGTGAAGAAGCCAAAAAAAGAATTATTGCTGAAGCAGGGGAACAGGCTGAGAAACTTGAAGATATGGCCAAACGCAATATCGAACAGGAATTCAAGTCTGCAAAAGCTAAACTTCAACAGCAAATTGTTGAAAAAGCGTTGGAAAAAGCTGAAGAACTCATTAAGGCCTCCATTTCATCCGATGATCAGGACAAACTTGTTGATGCATATTTGAAAAAGGTGGTGGCATAATGAAAAATTTAGCGGTTTCCAGGCGTTATGCCAAAGCATTGATACTTATCGGGCAGGAAGACGGTCAGGCAGAACAATATAATGCAGAGCTTGAGTCGGTAGTCGGGCTCTTTGATACGCAAGTTGATTTTGAGACGGCATTGATCAATCCTTTGTTTAACAAAAATGACAGAAAAAAGGTTCTGGAGGCAGTTCTGGCTGCTACCGATTTGTCCGCTATAATGAAATCATTCCTGATTCTTTTGTTTGATAAAGGTAGAATTAGTTTTTTAAGGCAGATTGCTTCATATTATAAAGATCTGGCAGATGAGCTTAAAGGAGTTGTTAAAGCCAGCATCGTTTCTGCAGCTGAACTGTCATCAGACGCAGTTGACAAGATTAAAGAATCTTTGTCAAAAAAGACCGGAAAAACTATTGTTCTGAATGTTGAGCAGGATCCAAGTCTCATTGGTGGTGTCGTGACAAAAATAGGCGACCTTGTTATGGACGGCAGCGTAAAAACTCAGCTGATGAATATGAGAGAAACATTTAAAAAAGGTGAGAGTGTCTAATGGAAATTAAAGCAGAAGAAATAAGCCAAATAATAAAAGACCAGATCAAAGGTTTTGATGCAGAGGTCGACCTGAGTGAAACAGGTGTCGTTCTTTCTGCGGGTGACGGTATTGCCCGCGTATATGGTCTTGAAAAAGTAAAAG
>JAGLNZ010000005.1 GCA_023139225.1 Desulfobacula sp.
CTGATGAAAGGGACAGCCAGTTGCGCCACATCCGTATTCCTTCCCCAGGTAGCCAAACGAATGGTGGCTCTGTTTCCCAAACTTGCCAATCTTAAAGTCAGAAGAACCTGGAGGGGACAATACCCCATGACACCTGACGCCTTCCCCATTGTCGGAGAAACAAAAGAATTCCCTAATTTTATTAATGCCATCGGCATGTGCGGCCAGGGTTATATGTTAGGGCCCGGACTTGGAGAATTGCTGGCAAGAATTGTGACTTGCGAATTAACGCAGGATGATATAGATGTTTTAAAACATTTTAATTTATATAGAGATTTCTCAGGAATAGAACAATTTAAATAGGAGATATTAAGGACCCCAAGCAATGTTTAAAAAAGCAAAGCAAAGCAGAGTATTCCAGGATGTGGTTGAACAGATACAGGATGCCATCATAAACGGTGAGCTTGCTCCCGGCACAAAACTTCCGCCGGAACGGGAATTAAAGGATATGTTCACCACCAGCCGGGGAACTTTAAGGGAAGCCTTAAGAGTGCTTGAGCAAAAAGGACTTATTGAAATCAAACTGGGCGTATCAGGCGGAGCGATTGTCAAGCATATTGATTCAGAGCCCTTTGTTGAATCCCTGGCTCTTTTAATCCGTTCCGGGGGCGTCTCCCTTCAACACCTTGCAGAATTCAGAATTAAACTCGAGGGCGGCCTGGTAGAACTGGCCGCCACCCGCGCCACCAAAGAAGATATCAAGGAAATGGAATCTATCTATAATGAGGCAAAAGCCTATTATGAAAAAAATGACTGGGAAAATTTTCTTAAGACTGATGAAAAAATGCACTCCTATATCGGTACCATGACACGGAACCCTGTATTTCAATTTGTGCAGAACTGCATCCATGACAATATTCACCAGTATTATGACGAATACCTTCCCATGAACAAGGAAAGAACCCTTGAAAACCTCACAGACTTTGAAAAAATCATTACTGCCATGAAAACCAATGATGCAAAAAAAGCTTCTGCGATTATCAGGGATCATGTTAAACGGTTTAATGATAAAATGCAGGAAAAAACAAACGGAAATACCAAATAAATCTATCCTTTTTTCGTTACATAATGCCGGACAGCCGATCTTACCCCGTTAATCATGCTGACATTTCCAAAACAAAAATATTTGACAAAATAATCTTCCTTCAGGTTTAAAGCCTTTAATCCCCTTAAAATCATATGTTTTATAAAACCGCATAATCAATACCCTTTATATGCTGTTTTTTAAATTTTAAAAAGCCAAAAATCACCATGAATAAGTCTTGCTATTTTAAACCTATATCCTTATATATAAGATCTAATTAAATAATTGATTATTTTTATGATTAGATTGAAAAAGAGAGGACACATGAAGACGATAGCCCAAAAAACTCCCATTGACCCTTCCATTGTCAAGCAGGAAATAAAAAAAATGGGGCTGAAATCCGTTGGCCTTGCATCCATCAGGGAGCTGAACCGGATCGTAAATAATATTGAAGCCGCAGCCAATGAAAAATATATCCGCATGGAAATGGGGGTGCCGGGCTTTGATCCCCCCAAAATAGCCGTGGATGCGGAAATCAAAGCCTTAAAAAGAGGGGTTGGTTCCAAATACCCGCCCTTTGACGGTATCCCTGAATTAAAACTTGAAATCTCCCGGTTTGTAAAAAACTTTATTGATGTGGATATCAACCTTGAATCCTGTTTCCCAACAGTGGGCTCCATGCAGGGATGCTACATGGCCATGATGTGTACCACCCGCCGAATAAAAGACAAAAACAAGATCCTGTTCATAGATCCTGGCTTTCCTGTCAACAAACGCCAGGCCAGTGTCGTTGGGGTGCCCTATGATAATTTTGATGTGTATGAATTCAGGGGCGATAAACTTCATGCAAAGCTTGAGTCCTATCTTGAAAAGGGGGATATTGCCTCCCTTATGTATTCCAATCCCAATAACCCTGCCTGGATCTGCTTTACCGATCAGGAGCTTCAAACTATTGGCGAGCTCGCCACAAAATATGATTGTATTGTCATGGAAGACCTGGCCTATTTTGGCATGGATTTCAGGAAAAACTATTCCATACCCGGACAAAAACCCTTTATCCCCTCTGTTGCCAAATATACGGATAATTACATCCTGCTTATTTCAAGCTCCAAAGCCTTCTCCTTGGCAGGCCAGAGGATCGGCATGACTGCCATCTCCGACAAGCTTTTTAACTCTCAAGGAAATAACCTTGAACCTTATTTTGGCTCCAACAACTTCGGCTATGCCTATATTTTCGGTGCAATGTATGCATTAAGTTCCGGTGTTTCCCACACCAACCAATGGGGACTTACAGGTCTTTTAAAAGCGGTTAATGATGGCGACTACAATTTTGTAGAAAGCGTAAAAGA
>JAGLNZ010000050.1 GCA_023139225.1 Desulfobacula sp.
ATGATGGCAAACCCGCAATGTTCAAGGTTTTCATCTGATATACCTTCGGGCATACCGTATTTTTTAGTCACAATATCCCATGAAATCAAAAGCACCTGAGCAAGAACAGTTTGGGCAATATAGGTCAAATGGTCACTGACTTTCATCAATGGATAATTCCCGCTTACATCTGCGGCGGAAACCCGCAAATAATTGACTTGCCGAAAAATACACAATTCCTCAAGCAAGAATTCTATATCGCCTGGCGGAATACCTGCCATGCGAATCTCCATCTCTTTTTCCAGGGCCTGTTTGCCCGGAGGGGAATAAAGAGTTGCAGGATGCATGAGTTCATCCAGCAATGCAGGATGATTTGAAAGGAATGTAATGATCCAGGGGCTTTTTTGGGCAAGGGTGATCAATGTTTCAAGCGCGCGTTTATTTTCTATGAGCAAAGACAGATAGCAGGTTCTTCTTTCAATGGTTACGATCAGATCAATTAATTTGACTAAAACAGCATCGGGATCATTTTGCCGACCGATCTTCCTGACCAGGACCGGAATCAGCCTTGCCAGTTTTTTCCTTCCATTGGATGTCAGCCTTTTAGTATTTGGATGTTCTTCAAGGGATCTTAAAATGCTCAGCACTCTGTCAGGCTCTTTAAAGCCACCGATGGCTATGGAATCTGCAGCAAACTGGGGATCATTAATATTGACCCATAATTCCTTAAGATCCAGTATTTCTTTATCTGGTTTTTCCTCTTCTTCTGAAACCAGTAATTGACTGAAATGATAGTGAACCGCTTGCATGTGACCATCCAGATCCTGTGCAAAATCATCCCATGCATCACACCCCATGGAAAGTGCAAGAATCTTTTTTCGATCTTCTTTTTCAGGAATATCATGGGTTTGAAGATCTGCATAGGCCTGAAGCCTGTTTTCAACCATCCGTAAAAACACATAAGATTCTTTTAAATCTTTTTTTGTTGCCTCATTAATGCAGTGATGGGTTTGCAGCAGATCTAAAACCTTTAAGATCTTTCGTTCCTGGAGTTTGGGCTCAACACCGCCCCTGATCAGTTGAAACAACTGCCCGAAAAATTCTATTTCCCTGATGCCGCCGGCACCCAGCTTGATGTTGTTTTTAAATTTTTTATTTTTTACCTGCAAAGTAATTCTGTGCTTCATATCCCTGAAGGAATCAAAAGACCCGTAATCAAAGTACCGTCTAAAAATAAAGGGATTCAAAACTTTCAAAAGCTTAAAGCCTGCCTCAATGTCACCGGCAACCGGCCTTGCTTTTATCATGGCATATCTTTCCCATTCTCTTCCCTGGGCCTGATAATATTCTTCAAAACCGAAACTGCTCATCACCAGGGGGCCTCCATCGCCATAAGGCCTTAACCGGGTATCAATCCTGTAAAAATTAATTTCATGGGACCCTGCTGAACAAAATTTTAAAAACCTGCGGCATACTTTTGTGAAAAACTCTTCATTGGAAATGATATTCTCCCCGTTTGTATATCCTTTTTTAGGATAGACGAAAATAAGATCAATGTCCGAAGAAAAATTCAATTCCCCGGCACCCAGCTTCCCCATGCCCAGCACAATCATTCCCTGAAAATTTCCAACGCTGTCCACCGGAACCCCATAGCTTTCAGCGACCTCATCATATATCGTCTTTATGGCCATATCAACTATGGCATCTGCAAGATTGGATAGATCACAAAGCGTCTGTTCGAGCAAAGCTTTCCCTGTTAAATCGCGCCATGCAATTCTTATGGTTTCATACAACTTGGTCTGTAAAAGGATTTCCTTGACTGTTGCCACATCCATGTCGTTGGAAATTTTCTTTTCAAGCCTGACCACATACGTATCTTTTGAATATGATTTCAACAGATCTTTTGACTCGATAAGATCCTTGAAAATACCTGGATTTCTGGAAAAACCTGATGCAATAAATTCACTATAAAGAAAAATCTTGATAAGATCAGCTTCTAAATCAGAGTCCAGCTTAATTTGAAGCCCGGATCTTTTCAGGCTTTCCTTAAAAGACTCAACCCTGTTGCTGACTATTTTGAAAAGATTTTTATCAAGGCCGGGAAAAGCTTTATTAATTGCGCTATGGTCCATTTACACCCTATCATTACAGATTAAATAAATAGTACCATAATATTGCCGACAAATTTTATCAAGAAC
>JAGLNZ010000500.1 GCA_023139225.1 Desulfobacula sp.
TTATATATAAACACAAAAGCTTTGTGCGTCAAACTAATAACCTAACAAACTTAACTGCTATGCTTCTTAAAAAAATCATTGGAATACTCATCATTGTTCTAAATATTGCAGGGTTTGGATTTTTGCTCTATATGGCCGGCCTGATGCTAAAGGATAAATTTTTTCCTAAAAAGCAGATCATTGCCATTCAGAAGACTCCTGTTAAGAAAAAAGAGCCTAAAATAATTAACGATGATATCATTCCCGATGAAGATGATTTGTTAAAGGATATGGATTTATCTGATCTGGACAATCTTAACCTGGATGATTTTGAATAGTCGATTTTGACCAAGGAGGCTCTAAATGAATCCCCGATATTTGCTTTTATCTCTTGTATTAATCACATCCCTTGTCATTGCAGGATGTGGCGCTGCTGTTGTTGGCGGTGCCGCCTATGGCGGATATAAAGGTGCCACGGATAAACGCTCCGTTGGCACCATGGTGGATGATTCGGTTATCTCCACAACCGTTAAAACCAGAATGATTGCAGATGCCTTTGTAAAGGCACGTCACATAGATGTGGATGTATTAAACGGCGTAGTATACCTGATAGGCGTGGTTGAATCTTCATCTCAAAAAAGGATGGCGGCAGATATTGCCCGGGGGGTTGAAGGTGTCAGAAGTGTAAGAAACCAGCTACTTGTTGGTAAAACCAGTGCAGGTCAGGCTTTAAATGATACCATTCTTACAAGCAAAATAAAAACTCAACTCTTAAAAGATCCGGATATCCGCTCAACCAATGTTGATGTTGATACCAATAATAATGTGGTCACGTTGACTGGTATTCTTAAATCGCAAAAAGAAAAAAATAAAGTCCTTTATATTGTGCAAAAGATTACCGGGAACCGGCAGATAGTTGATAATCTGTCTGTTGGCAATTAGCGGCCGTTTTTCTTATTGAGCCAGGGTTTATTTTTCTTTTGTTTTTCTTTAACCGGGGCACACCTGGTTTCAATGGCACCCTTGCCCAGCAATTCTTCCACTTTAGTAAAAAAGGAAGAATCTGAGCCGGTCATATATTCATCCGACAGTTTTACCAGCACAGGCGGTTTATCATCTATGTCTATTTTTAGACAGGCAGTGCAATCACCAGGATGAATTTCAATAATTGATTTAAGCTTTTCAAGTGTATCTGAAGATGCATCCTCTGCATTAACCTTGATCAGTACGCCATTGGTCCACTCACAAGAAGCCTGTTCAATGGGTATGATTTTGTCTGCTATTAGCTTGACAATATTTTCTTTCTTTTGAACTTGGCCCTCCAGAATAACAATTTGTTCATCAGCCAGAAGTATGTGGGTTTTTACATAAAGATTGGGGAATACGACAACTTCAATGGAGCCTGCCTGGTCCTCAATGGCACTAAATGCCATCATATCCCCTTTTTTGGTTTTGTGAACCTTAAGGATTTTCATGGCTCCGGCCATTCGGATCATTTTTCCATCAGCCATATCATGAATATTCATTGAATTTACTGTGGCGTATTTTTGAATTATCTTTTCAAATTTATCAAGGGGGTGTCCTGAAATATAAAATCCTAAAGATTCTTTTTCCAGGGATAAAAGCACATTTTCTTCCCATTCACCAATGTCAGGTAATTTTGGCCTGCTCACAGGAAGCGTGGTTCCCATATTTGAATCTGCAAATAAGTCCAGTTGAGAGTCAGCTTTTTCCTTTTGTATCCTTGATCCATGCTCCAGAGCATCTTCAAGAATCGCCATCATCTGGCTGCGAAGGATTTGGGTTGAATCAAACGCCCCGCACTTGATCAATGCCTCAAGGACTTTTTTATTTACCTTGCCGACATTGACCTGCTCGCAAAAATCATAAATACTTTCAAACTCACCCTCTTTATTCCTTGATTCAACAATGGATTCAATGGCAGCAGCACCAACGTTTTTCACTGCAGCAAGACCAAACCTGATGCAATTGTCAGATACGGTGAAATGCGCATCACTCTTGTTTACATCCGGCGGCAGTACTTTAATTTTATGGGTCCGGCATTCATCTATGTATTTAATGACCGCATCGGAATTGCTTCTCTCACTGGTCATTAAAGCAGCAATAAATTCAAGGGCAAAATTGGCCTTTAAATAAGCTGTTTGATAGGCAATGAGGGCATAGGCCGCACTATGGGATTTATTAAAGCCATATCCGCCAAATTTTTCCATTAAATCAAATAGCTCTGCAGCCTTTTTAAGGTCATGGTTGTTTTCCCCAGCCCCTTTGAGGAACAATTCCCGATGCTCTTCCATCATGGAGACAATTTTTTTCCCCATGGCTTTTCGAAGCCCGTCTGCATCCGCCATTGAATAATTGGCGAGCACAGCGGCTATTTTCATGACCTGTTCCTGGTATAAAATCACCCCATAGGTTTCTTTTAATACAGGTTCCAGCTCATCAAAAAGATAGACCACTTCTTCACGCCCATGCCTGCGTTCCACATAGGTATCTGCCATACCGCTGTCCAAAGGACCAGGGCGATAAAGGGCCACCAGGGCTACAATGTCTGAAAAGCTGGCGGGTTTCAGCCTTGAAATTAAATCCTTCATGCCTGAACTTTCAAGCTGGAACACACCTGTGGTATCAGCTTGTTGTAACAGCTCAAAGGTTTTAGCATCATTATAATCAAGAGTAGGCAGATCCGGTGGAGTTTTTCCCTGGCGTTTAATCAGCTCGATACAATTTTTTATAACGGTAAGGTTCCTTAATCCCAAAAAATCAAACTTAACCAGACCCAGTTTTTCAACATAATTCATGTCAAACTGGGTCAGGGTTTCACCCTCTTTACCTTTGTAAAGGGGGAGATATTCGTTCAACGGTTTATCAGAGACCACAACGCCGGCTGCATGGGTGGATGCATGCCTTGGCAGTCCTTCCAAAAGGAGAGATACTTCCAGCATCTGGGTCTTTTCTTCAGACTCAGCACATTTTTCACGGATCAGGGGAACTTCCTCAATGGCTTTTGTCAGGTTCTTTGCATTATCCGGGATCATTTTGGCAATTTCATCCACTTCAGATAAAAGAACCCCGATAGCTCTTCCCACATCCCTGATGACAGCTTTGGCCTTTAACTTTCCAAAGGTTATAATCTGGCAGACATACTCAGGGCCGCCATACCGGTCAATAACATATTTATAAACCTGATCTCTGCCCTCAATACAGAAATCCACATCAATATCCGGCATGCTCATACGGGAAGGATTTAAAAATCTTTCAAAAATCAGCCCATGCTCAATAGGATCAAGGGCTGTGATATCCATTGCATAGGCCACCATGGATCCAGCAGCCGATCCCCTTCCAGGGCCCACAGGTACATCTATCTTTTTTGAATATTCTATAAAATCGGCAACAATTAAAAAATATCCGGGGAAACCCATATTAAGGATTACACCAATCTCATACTCAATTCGATCCCTGTAAACCTTTTCGTCAATATTTGGATTTAAAGCTTTAATGATCTTAAGCTTTTTTTCAAACCCCTGCATGGCTTTTTTCTTAAAAATTTCATCCTCAGACTCTTCTTTGGATGTGGCATATCGTGGGAAATGATACGTCTTGTCATCAAATTCAACATTACATTTTGAAATCACTTCTCTTGTGTTCTCAATCGCACCCGGATAATCACCAAAAGATTGGATCATCTCTTGGGCAGACTTAAAATAGAGCTGGTCGGAATCAAATTTAAATCTGTTTTGATTGGTAACGGTATCACCTGTCTGAATGCAAAGAAGGATTTCATGGGCTTTATCATCACCCTTGGAAAGATAGTGGCAGTCATTGGTGGCCACCATGGGGATGGAAAGGCGCGTACTGATATCAAGGAGTCCTTCATTCACCTTACGCTGAATCTGCATTCCATTTTCCTGTACCTCCAGAAAAAAGTTTGTCTCGCCAAAGGTGTTCAGGTAAAACCTGGCTGCATCATCTGCGGCATCCATATTGTTTTGGATAATATTTTTGGGAATATCCCCCTTAAGGCAGGCGGAAAGCCCTATCAAGCCTTTTGAATGGCTGGCCAAAAGCTCTTTGTCAATCCTGGGTTTATAATAAAACCCCTTGAGCTGGGCAATGGAGACCAGCTTGCAAAGATTGGTATACCCTTCACGGTCTTTTGCCAGAAGGACCAAATGGCTCAATCCCTTATGATCCATCTGGGTCCTGTCATTAAAAGTTCTGGGAGCAACATAGACTTCGCACCCGATAACGGGTTTGACGGATTCTTTCCTGGCTTTTTCATAAAAGGATGCAACACCGAACATGGTGCCGTGATCAGTGATGGATACAGCGTCCATCCCATATTCATGACATTTTTTAAATAAGGAATCCAGCCTTATGGCCCCATCAAGAAGCGAATACTCCGTATGAAGATGGAGGTGATAAAATGGTGATGATAATTCAGTCATTGCCGTTTAACTGCTTTCAACCCTGTAATTTGGCGCCTCTTTGGTAATAACAACATCGTGCACATGGCTTTCCTTTAGCCCTGCAGAGCTGATTTTAATAAATTTTGCCTTTTTATGAAGTTCTTCAATTGTAGCGGCTCCAAGGTACCCCATACCCGCCTTAAGCCCGCCAATCATCTGTACTATATTTTCTCTAACCGTTCCTCTATAGGGAATTCTGCCAACAATACCTTCAGGAACAAGTTCTTCATCTTCCCCGGTATCTTTCTGATAGTAGCGGTCTGAACTGCCTTTTTTCATGGCTTCAACAGACCCCATCCCCCGGTATGCCTTGTAAGAACGCCCCTGATAGATAACCATTTCACCAGGACTTTCTTCCGTACCGGCCAGAAGGCTTCCCAGCATGACGGAATCAGCGCCCGCACCCAGGGCTTTGGAAATATCACCGGAATACTTGATACCGCCATCGGCAATAATCGGAACTCCGGTGGCCTTTGAAATTTCTTTGCAATTCTGAATAGCAGTCAACTGCGGCACACCCACACCTGCAACAATACGGGTTGTACAAATAGAACCCGGACCAATACCGATCTTTACTGCATCTGTCCCCGCATCTATCAAAGCTTTTGCGCCGGCTTCCGTGGCCACATTACCTGCGATAAGCTGGCAGGCAGGAAAGCTGTGTTTTATCATTTTAATTGCATCAATTACATTTTTCGAATGACCATGGGAAGTATCAATCACAAGGGCATCCACCCCTGCTTTTAACAAGGCTTCAACCCTTTGCATCATGTCGGAGCCCACACCAATGGCACCACCTGCCCTTAGCCTGCCCAAAGAATCTTTACATGCATTGGGATATTTTCTGATTTTTTCAATATCTTTTATGGTAATCAACCCTTTGAGTTTACCTTCTTTATCAACTACTAAAAGCTTCTCAATTCGATGTTTGTGAAGCATAACTTTGGATTCTTCAAGGGTACATTTTTCCGGAACCGTCACAAGATTTTCACTGGTCATAACTTCTCTTGTAGGCTTTGCAAGCTGGGTCTCAAATCTTAAGTCCCTGTTGGTGACAATACCGACAAGTTTGTCCCCTTCGGTTACAGGAATACCGGAAATTCTGTATTTGGCCATGATTTTTAAAACTTCTGAAATGGGAACCTCGGGATGGACAATCACAGGATCAACAATCATTCCGCTTTCTGATTTTTTTACCCGGTCAACTTCAATGGCCTGTTCTTCAATACTTAAATTCCTATGGATAAACCCCAATCCCCCTGCCCTTGCCATGCTGATGGCTGTCAATGCTTCTGTTACCGTATCCATTGCAGCACTGACAATGGGAATATTCAATTCAAGTTCTTTGGTTAAACGGGTGTGGGTTTTGACTTCATCGGGCAGGATGGCGGAATAGCCGGGTAATAAAAGGACGTCATCAAATGACAGGCCTTCCCCAAATTCTATATTGGACATAAGTTAACCTCCGGAAAGGAAATGTTTATTGATACTATTAGGCCGGCAATGCATGAGGACTTAAACCGCCGACCCTATTTAAATTCTAATCAGTATATAAACACGTACTCTTACTAAAAATCAGACTTTTTAGCAAGATCAATATTGAACCGATGAGATGATTTGATTGACATAAATAGTTTTTACCGCTAATTTGGCTTTTGTTTATTTTTGTAGTTAGCTTGTTTTATTAAAAAGTGAATCACAGGGAAACGGGATAAAAAACAACTCATGCTGTTAAAAATTAATCCGCAAAATCCACAGGAACGCCAGATTTCAAAGGTGGTAGATACTATAAGGAAGGGCGGAATTGTAGCGTACCCAACGGATACATTCTATGGTATCGGATGTGATATTATGAATAAAAAAGCCATTGAAAAAATTTATGCAATTAAACAACGCAATAAAAACAAACCGTTCAGTTTTATCTGTCCTGATTTAAAAAATATTTCCAAATATGCCAAAATCTCAAATTTTGCGTATAGAAACATGAAACGACTATTGCCGGGGCCTTATACGTTTGTTCTGGCCGGTTCAAAATTGGTTCCTAAAATGATGCTGACCAAGCGAAAAACTGCCGGCATAAGGGTGCCTGATAATAAAATTGCTCTGGCCCTGGCCAATGAGCTCGGCCATCCGATTATTTCGACCAGTGCAACCCGTCCGGATGGACAAATTTTTCAGGATCCGTCACTGCTTCATGATTATTTTATAAAAACCATTGATGTGGTTATTGACGGTGGACCTGTTCCGGGGTCTCCTTCAAGCGTTATTTCTTTAATTGATGATATACCTGAAATTATCCGTTACGGTGCCGGAGATGTTGATATCTTTGAATAAGGTATCTACAAGTTTTCTTAAAAAAGTAATTTTGTCTTCTTTGGGATAAACCGGTTTTAATGCTCCTTTGATCTTGGCCAGTTCCCCTGCCCATTGAACCGCATCATCAAGGTTTCCAAGACGGTCAATCAATTTTAATTTAAGTGCTTTTTGACCGGTATAAACCCTTCCGTCCGCAAGTGTTGCCATTGCCTTGACATCAATCCCTCTTGCCTTTGCAGCATCATTTACAAATTGAAGGTGCAGCTCATCTACAAGGGCTTGAAGAATTTTCTTTTCCGAATCTTTAAGCTCTCTTAAAGGAGACCCCATATCTTTGAATTCACCACTTTTAATAACAACAGGAGATATGCCGATTTTTTTGGCAATTTCCATAATATTGGCATACTCCATGATCACACCAATACTGCCGGTGATGGTTCCGGGGTTGGCAACTATCCCGTTAGTTGCAGATGCAATATAGTATCCCCCCGAGGCGGCAACCGATCCCATGGATGTGATTATCTTTTTATCCATACGGGTTTTTATGATTTCACGATAGATTTCCTGAGAGGGCCCAATCCCTCCACCTGGAGAGTCAATTCTTAAAATAATAGCTTTGATGGAATCATCATCCCGAAAAGTTTTTATATCTTTAATAATTTTTTTTGAAGACAGTATCATGCCGTTAATTTCTACAATACCAATATTACCGCCGGCGGAAGCTTGTTTTAGTAAAAATTGAGTGTTCAACATTTTTGAACCAGATGATACAAGCACGACAAAACCAATAAATGCGAAGGTTAAGCAAGTTGAAACAATCATTAAGAAAAATAAAAAGGGATGTCTTCTGGCAAACATATCAATATCCTAATAATCAGTTAAAAAAAAAGGACCGGATCAACAACTTAAGGTTATCCGGCCCTTGTACATTCTTTAGCACTCCGAAACGATAGTATCTATTTCTTGTTTATTCTT
>JAGLNZ010000501.1 GCA_023139225.1 Desulfobacula sp.
TAGGTTTTAAGCTTTTCGGGAATCTTAAGATCCTTGACAATCATCTGAGCGGGTTTTACCGGGAAAATACCCACCTTAAACTGGGATCCTGAATCGGAACTGAAAATTACGCCAAATCCAGCAACAATTAAAAACGGGAAAAGAATATTCCAGCCAAATCCTGCCCGGTCTCTTATAAACTCAAAATTTCTTGCCACAAAGAGTGCCCACATTCTTTTGAAACTCATGATACTATTCTCTTAAGCTCTTACCGGTTAATTTCAAAAAAACAGATTCCAGGTTCTGTGGGCAGTCCATATCCTTACAATGTTTGTCCACCAGGTTTTCAGGTGACCCCTGTTCAATAATACGGCCCTTATCCATAATGGCAATGGTATCACATAAGGTTTCTGCCTCTTCCATATAATGGGTGGTCAGAATAATGGTCCTGCCTTTTTTATTAATGTCATGGATAATTTCCCAAATATGTTTTCTTGCCTGGGGATCAAGCCCTGTGGACGGTTCATCCAGGAATATGAGTTCAGGGTCATTTAAAAGAGCAAGCCCAAGCAACAGTCTTTGCCGCTGTCCCCCGGAAATTTTATTATTCAGGCTCCTTTTAATATTTTCAAGCATGCACAAAGAAATAATGTCTTCAACCGGCAAATGTTTATGATAAAAAGCCGCAAATGTCTTTAAGGTTTCCTCCACCGTTAAAAACGCCAGAAGCTCTGTGTGCTGGAACTGAATACCGATTTCCTGGTTAAAAGAGCCGTCCCTTTCACCGCCCTTGTAATAGATATCACCTGAATCCTGGGCAATGATATTCTCCATCATTTCCACGGTGGTGGTCTTCCCCGCCCCATTGGGACCTAAAAGGCCGAAACAACTGCCTCTGGCAATAGCAAGAAAAATACCATCCACCGCAGTATTTCCGTTATATTTTTTCGTTAAATTCTTAACTTCAATAATATTTACTCTGCCTGACATTGACTCTTTTTTCCCACTATACCGGAATTCTGTCTTTCCTCGATTAATCAAACAAAATTCCGGGCAGGATAGTAAAATTTATAAAAAATGGCAAGTATGGAGATTGTTATTATGGAGATTGTTATCCGACACAATGCACTTATAATGCGCCTTTATATGGCATCAAAGCATTGCTGCTGATCCTTCGGGAGAAGGGTGGATAGACAAGGTAAGCTATCAAGCGTAAACATTTATTTCCAAAGATTGCTTCTTCTGATTGTATTCTATTGCAAGCCTGTTTTTTTCTTGAAGATACTCTCTTTCAAGCTGTTGAGTTTCACTATTGAAATTTTGTTCCAGTTTATTTTTTTCCCCCTGATAGACCTGTTGAAGCTCTCTTGCTTTACTGGAAATATTTACTGTTTCATCTTTTTCTTTGGGGTCTAAAGAAGAACGGTCCGCACTATTTGAAGGTCTGGCGCTGTTAGAAATATCAAGTTGAGCCTGGTATCCAGTTAAAGTATTTATGCCGGATGTATTGGTCAACATTTTTTACCTCATTAACCTGATAGTATCAAGTCGTGGTATTAAAAAATGGGCAAATTTTATATTCCGGAGTCTTGTTTTAATCCTCCGGCACCTATCGCGACACTCTGCCTTTGTATACAATAAATCTTTATCTATGAAGAGTCAATAGTCGATTCCAAGGCCTAAAACAAAAAAATCGAAATACCTTTGGAGTAGATTCTTGTTACTCAAAGGCATTTCGATTCCTTTTACCGGGGTAAAAGTGGCGTCCCCAAGGGGATTCGAACCCCTGTCGCCGGCGTGAAAG
>JAGLNZ010000502.1 GCA_023139225.1 Desulfobacula sp.
TTGTGTGAAGCACTCATGAAGTATTGCAGGATACCGGCACAGGTATTCAGAACCTGGTTCGGGTTTGAAAGGCTGCCTGATTTTGATGCCAATTTATGGGAGCAGATTCAAAAAGAGTCCCGGAACAATTTTAAGGAGCTTAAAAAGGATATGATTGCGGGAAGTGATGTGTCCGAACATTCGGTTAATGCTGCAAAAACAAATATTATGGGGCTTCATTTCGGCAGTGAAATTATCATTGAACAAAAGGATTTTCAGGATATTGAATCCATGGAAAACACTGTGATTGTAACCAATCCTCCCTATGGTATTCGAATGGGAAAAGGCACAAATCTTAACGAGTTTTATCAAAATTTTGGTTTTTTTTTAAAAAACAGATGTAAAAAATCAATTGCCTTTGTCTATTTTGGAGAACCCAGATATATTAAAAAAGTTCCCCTTTCGCCATCCTGGAAACGTCCTTTAAAAATTGGCGGACTTGATGGCAAACTTGTAAAATATGAACTATATTAGAGTCAGCGCAAGATAAATTAAGATATGGAAAAGCCAAAAACCTGCGGACAATATACCTGCAATGAATACAGGGAGGAGATGATCCTTTTGGGACTGCAAAAAAGACTTTCTTCTAAAGGATTGACCCCTGATGAAAAACAGAGCCTTTTAAAGGAGATTGCCAAGGCTGAAAAGCAGATGGGGATAGATTAAAAAATAATTTATTGATTACATCATAGTGACTATTGTGAGTAAACAACTCCAAGAAAGATTAAGGTTACAAGATGGAAGCAGGATTGTTGTCCTGGGCGGAGGGCCTGCCGGCTCTTTTTTTGCCATCCATTTGCTCAGACAGGCAAAAAAACTTCATCGAAATATCAGTGTCACCATCATTGACAAGCGAATGGCCCTGGAATCCTCCAGGCATATTCATGAATTTAAAGGATGTAATTTCTGCGCTGGAATTATTTCGCCCAGATTGCAGAAAGAACTGGTAAGAAGCAGTATCCTGCTTCCTTCCGAAGTAATTTGTGAAAAATTTATTCATATATGGATCCATGGACTCTGGAAAAATTTTCCTTTCAAAGTTCCGGCGGGGCAGGCGATTTTTTCAGTATTCAGAGGAACCCTGCCTTCCAATAGAGAGGGAGGGGCTCAAGGGCTGGATGCTTTTCTCTTAAAAAAAGCAGTTGAACAGGGAGCGGACATCATTACCGGAGAGGCCCAAACCATTCAATATGGTCCAGGAAATAAGCCTTTGGTAACGATAAAGCCTCCTTTGGGGGATGTATTCACCATTGAATCGGATTTTGCCTGCATTTGTACCGGGATTAATGCAAGTCCCGGAAAAGCGTTCAAAGACGACACGCTTTGGAGCTCATACCAAAGAATCAACCCCAGGTTCAAACCGCCAAAGCTAAGACCCACATTGATCTTTGAGCTGAAACCGGGCCGTCGTTATCTGAAAAAGTATATGCACAAAGAGTTTTACATTATTGTATCCAGGGCAAAAAAATTGAGCCTTGAACATATCGCCCTGATACCCAAGGGAGAATACCTTACAGTGGCCCTTGTGGGAAAAAGTATTGACAGGGCATCTTTCCCTGAAGATACAGGACAGATTATCAGAACCTTTTTGTCTCTTGCTCGTATTCAAAACATTCTGCCTCACATCAGCCTTGAAAATATGCCAATTGCCTGCACCTGTTCCCCCTATATGGCGGTTGCACCTGCCAAACATGCTTTGTTGGACAGGGTCGCTTTGGCCGGAGATGCACTGGGTGCACGTCTTTACAGGGACGGGCTCTTTTCAGCCTTTATCGGTGCCCGGGCTCTTGCCCAAACCGTGATGCATAAGGGTGTGGATAAAAAAAGCCTGTTAAACGGTTATGGCTGGGTAAGAAGATGGCTCAAAACAGATAATCGATACGGCAAATTTGTAATCGGGGTGCTCCAGGCGGCCTTGAAATCACCTCTGCTGAACAGGATACTTTATCAAACATTTGCCACTGAAATGAAATTTAAACAATGGGGCAAATGGCCTCTGGGTGGTGTCCTCTGGAAGGTGGGAAGCGGGGACGCCGATTACAGAGACGTGTTTAAGACTCTGATTCGCGGGTCTGTTCTTCTCTCAATTCTGACAGGTATATTTAAAACCTTTAGGAATATTTTTACGGAAATTTTCTTTGGTTTAAACTGGGAAGTCTATGGAAGATATCCAACGGTCATTATCAAGGAAAAACGCGATTATATCAAGGAATCCATTGCCAGGTCTCTTGGAATAAAACTTGATGCATCTCCTGAAATGGAACGTATGTACGCCATAAAAATCAGGGCCTCATCCAAGAGGATTTACAAGGAGCTGGGCAAATTCGGAGATCCTTTGAGCAAATTTCTCAGGATCAGGTTTGTAGATGTAAACCGAATAGCCGGTTTGCCCAATCAGGAAGGGGCAGTGGTCAGGTATCGTTTTGGAGTGCTTCCGGTCTTCATGGATATCCGCCTTATCCAAAGCCTTCCGGGTAAGGCCCTGTTGTATGAACCCTGTGGGCTCTTTACCGAGCATGGGAAGCTGCTTTTTGATATTACACCCACCAAGGATGGAAATAACCGTCTGGTTCTTTATACGGCCTTTGATTTCAGACAAGGCAAAAGTCCTTTGGCCAGGATATTCTGGAAGCTGTTCAAACAGTTATTTCCGGACTATGCCCATGATGTGGTGTGGAATCATGCCATCTGCTGTATAAAGGGGGAGGCGGAAAAGAGTGCCTGATTGATTGCCGGGCCCTAATCAATCAGAAACAGTGATTGATCCGTTAAGTTTCGCATCAGACCAGCTGAAACGCTTCCTAAAAGCCATTGTTTAATTCCGGAAAGCCCTCGTTTTCCCATGACAATGGTACCATATTTTTGAGCTTGAATGATTTTAATGAGGGCCGGGGCTACGCCTGTTTTGGTAGAGATAAGCTGCAAAGGTGTTTTTTCATTAAAACCCACAATTTTTTTTGCCTCCTTCCAGCGCTGTTCCTCCTGACCGGAAGATTGAGTTACCACATGGACAAAATTAAAGGAAAAAATTTTTTTCCCAATATGGGTTTGTTTAAGAAAAATCATTACCAATAAGGTGGCATCGGAAAGATCAACCGGCACAATAACCCTGTGGGGATAAGCATTGGCGTTAAGGTGCACCAGCACCTTGCCGCGCTCTTTGTACAGCAGGCGCTTACGCCAGGGTTGGTCCTGGTTTGAACAGATGAAAATCTGACCATGGTTGCCATGGATAATTTCTTCATGGACGGCTGATTCCCAGTTGTCTTTTGATTCCCTGACAATGTAATGCCGGGGTGTATCTTTTAATCCCAGGGGATGGAATTTATTTTTAGTCCATTGTATAAAATCCTGCCGGGCCAAATTAAAGTCCTGATGATCAAATCTGCCCTGGAGGAATAAAATGGTGGGAAAGGATCGATATTTTTTTTTCTGGGCAAGAAGCGGCAGAGAATGTTTAAAAGTCTGAATATCCCTTATATCTGTAATTATCCATAAGGCCCTGTAATCCCGCGTTAAAAGCTTATGTTCCAGTTCAGTCCTTTTCCGGACCAATTTGGGCCAGCGGCGGCAATTGAGCCCTTTTTCCAGCACCACCTGTTTCAAACACCAATTGCAATTTAAACACTGAATGGTTTTTTGCTCCGGGCCTTTGGCCTTTGCCACCCATCCGGGATCGGCTCTAAGCGGGCGGCCCAGGCCAATAAGATCTGTTATGCCATCTCGGAGCAGTTTTTCAGCACGAGAAGGGGTCATAATCCTTCCGGAAATGATTGTTGGAATATTGACCTGGCTTGTTAGCTTTGCCATGTCTTGCTTAAGGTAGGCCGGTGCAGCCATTTTTTTTAATACGGCAGGGGAAAACAGGGAATTATATGTACCTGCTGAGGCTGAAAGGTAGGCAATCCCCTCTTTTTCCAGGAGTCGGGCAAAAGCCAGGGCTTCAGGCAGATGAATACCGTCCGGCACCCATTCTTGCAGAATAAGTCTGAAACCTATTGGAAAATGTTCAGGGATTTTTTTTTTCACCTCTCTTATTACTGCAAGGGGAAATGCTGCCCGCCCTGTAAAATCGCCTCCGAATCCGGATTCAATTTTATTGGTAAAAGGCGAAAGAAACTGGCACAGGAGGTATCCGTTTGCCCCATGGAGTTCCACCATGTCAAAGCCGGCCTGATATGCCCTGAATGCAGCCCCGGCAAAATTATTGATCACTCTTTCCCGGTCCTCTGCCGTCATGGCGCGTCTCCAGGTTTTAACCTGGTTTATAAAATGTTGTGTCAGGCTGAAGCGGTGTTCAAAGGGAAAAAATTCCATAAATCCCTTTAATGATTCCACGTTAAAGGTCAAATTTGAACTGGTTATGGGCGATGGCAGCAAGGGTTGCTTTGTTTTTGCAAACCTTCCGGCATGATTCAGTTGAAGGCATGCAACAGCATCGTTTTGTTTGATGGTCTTTGCCAGTTTGGTTAACCCCGGGATAAATTCATCCCTGTCAGCCCGAAGATTGAATTTTGAGACAACACCGTCCGGTGAAACGGCTGTGTTTGCAACAATGACCATGCCTGCGCCGGAATTTGTCAGTTCGGCATAAAAGTCGATCATCCATGAACTGACACGTCCGTCGGTATGGGCAAATCCGGTATGCACCGGCAGGGCAACCACCCGGTTCAAAATCATATATTTTCCCACTTTTAACGGGCTGAAAAGAAGCGGATAATTGAATTTACTCTTTTTTTTGAATTTATTCATGATTGAATTTTTACTTTATCATTTTCAATGAAGAGTTTATCTTAATATTATACCTTAACGCCGCACTATTGGGAAGGGTTTGTTTTAAAGGAGACAATATGAATCATACAATCCTTATCACGGGTGCATCAGGTTTTCTGGGTTCTGCGCTTTGCGTGGATCTTGCCCAAGATCACAAGATCATCGGGCTTCACAGACGTCCCCTTTCCGAAAGACTTAAAAAAGCTGCACCCCTGGTGCAATGGGAAAAATCAGAAGTGGAGGATAGAGATTGTATTGACTGGATTTTTAAACAGAATGCATTAAAGGGACAACCCATAGATTACGTGATCCACTTTGCGGCATATGTTGGTTTTAAAAAACAATGGCAGGATGAACACAGTGATACCAATGTGCTTGGTACCCATAATATCATAGAGGCTGCCAGTGTTGCAGGTGTAAAACGGATTCTTTTTGCCGGAAGTGTTGCCGCACTTGATCCCCTTCCCATCGGCCAGGTCTTAACGGAAAAATCTTTGGCCGGCGGGGAAATTGCCTATTCAAAAAGCAAGGCTTTGGGTGAAAAATTGCTTTTTGAAAATTCATACAGGGTTCCGGCCGTGGTTTTGCGGCTTGGCGGTGT
>JAGLNZ010000503.1 GCA_023139225.1 Desulfobacula sp.
TCGGGCGAATGATACCGGGACAGGGCATGTCCGGTTTCCCTTACATCCACCGAAGGGATGTGGTGCAGATTGTTCGGAGAATCATTGAAAAGAACAATAGTCTGGACCGTTTCGAAACCCTGTTTGCATCCCCTGGCGGCTGCACCTGCCATAAGGATTTATTTCCTATTATTCGCAGGGAATCCAATGAAAATTTTTCCATAAACCCATTACATGTGTCATTGTTTTTTACCAGAATGGCCCTGCATGGAAAGTATTTTTTTAACACCCTGAGAAACATGAAAACCTATGAGCGTGCCTGGATGATTGATTATGCTGATCGCCCCCTTGTAGTGGACACAAGCTATACCAGGAACAAACTTGACTGGGAGCCGAGGTCCGGGCTGCATATCCTGAAACGTCTTCCTATCCTGTTACAGAATTTTAATCGTGATTTCAGGACATGGCATATCCGCAACATAAACCGCAATGACCAGAGATATGAATATCATCCGGATTGATTTTATTCTCTGGCAGAAAAGATTTCCGCCATCATGCACCTGGCACTGCCGCCACCGATTTTTTCTATAACTGACAGATCAAAACTCAGGATCCGACCATATTGCCCCAGAAATTTTTTCTGGGTTTTTGTAAACCCCTGGCGCGCATTTTCAGACATCACAATAAAGGAATTGTTTTTTTGGTTTCTCACCTCAAGAATATTGCCGCAAAAATGATTTTCCATCTGCTCCAGAGTTATTTCCATGACATCAAAGGATTTGCTTAAGGTCTCAAGGACATGTCTTCTCTGTTTTTTATCCGGTATACACTCAAGACAGATAACAGCATATTTTTCTCCAAGGCTCATCATGACATTGGTATGATAGATAGGGTTTCCCGAAGAGCTTACGGTATCAAACATAATTCCCTCAAGGTAAAATCTAAGACGGATAAAATTGTCAAACTGATCAGGATCACATCGCTCGGACCGGGCGGCATACACCACTTCATCCACATGGTCTATGATCAGGCTGCCGGTACCTTCCAGGAATTTTTTTGTTTCATCAAGCCTTCCTACATTAATGCAGTTACGGATGGTATATCCATTTTTGTTAAGAAGATTTTCTATTTCCTGGAGCCTTCTTTCCGCTTTTCTGTTTTTTGCCATCATGGGATAGGTCAGAATAGTGCCGTCATGTTCAGTGGAAAACCAGTTGTTTGGGAAAATGGCATCAGGTGTTGTGACATCCCGGCTGATGGGCGGCTCTAAAATCAGAACTGTTACACCTTTGCTGCGAAGACCGTCCACCATGGCTTGAAATTCTTCATTAGCTTTTTTGTTAATCAATTGCGGGGTCATATCCGGTTTGTTCTGGAATTCATTATCAACACCGGTTTCTTCATTATAGCCAAAATCCCTGGGCCTGACCATGAGGATGGTATCTGCTGTTCTGGTGATATTAATTTCCATGTTCCGGCTTCCCTATCTTCAATATTAGATTGTTTAATTTATGCAAATGCAAGAATTGTAAATTTGATAAGAAAAAATTATCAAAAAGTCAATATTTTAGAATGGAAAACAAAATAATATGTGAAGTTTAAAAAATATGTTAACAAGCCGGCTTTCTCTTTCATTGCATTTTTATGTTGTTTTTAATATACTTTAAAATTAAAACGATCTTGCGCTGAAACATATATCAATTATTCACAAAGGTTTATGCAGATGGAGCATTCCAAGAACTCGACCAAAGAGCCTTTTTTAAAAATATATCATGAATTAATGGCAACCAAGGTGGGGGAAATTCTTCTGGTTTCCTGCCCCTATGATGCATTTATCATGGAGGAGGAAGGCCGTCTTTCAACAAGGATTATTAATGAGTACAAAGGGCTTAACCTTTCAAAGCCCCCAAGACTTACATGGGTGTCTTCGGCATCAGAGGCATTCGGGATGCTGGAAAGCAAGAGATTTGATTTGATTCTTGCCATGCCGAGCCTGGATGGAATGGATGTATATTCCTTTGGCGAACAAGTAAAGGCAAAATATTCCGATCTGCCCTTTTTTATGCTGCTGCATAATACCTGCGATATTGATAAATATATTAGCGTGAATCATTCAACGGCTATTGACCGGACATACATCTGGGGGGGGAATGCAGACCTTTTGCTGGCCATTATCAAGAATTTTGAAGATGAAATGAATGTTGCCTTTGATACCAGGAATGCCAACGTCAGGGTGATTATTCTGGTGGAGGATTCACCCTATCATTATT
>JAGLNZ010000504.1 GCA_023139225.1 Desulfobacula sp.
GTTCACTGACCCTTTTTGATGTCTGCTGGGCCTGTTCAACTGCTTTGTTGGTGATTTCCCTGGTATGGTTTGAATTCTGGGAGACCTTTTCAATGCTTGTGCTCATATCACTGGTTCCGGTGGCAACGATTTCCACATTTGTACTGGCCTGTTCCATGGCAGCAGCCACAGAATCCATATTAACACTCATCTCTTCGGCCGCAGAAGCAACCGTATTGACCTTTGATACTGTTGTTTCAGACCCTTCGCTCATTTTATCGGAAATCTGGTTTAATTCCCCGGAAGCTGAACTTAAGGTTTTGACACCGGAATTCAGATCTTTAATCATTTGGGCCAGGCCTTTGACCATTTCATTCATGGAATCAACCGTATCTTTGATGGCATCATTGGCTTCATAGGTGAATGTGTATTTAAAATTACCTTTTGAGACCTCTTTTGCAAGTTTTGCCATACCATTCATGTTTTTTATTAATTGCCTGTTCATAAATCCTATGATCAGCACCCCAATGATTAAAGCTAAAATACCGCTGATACCTGCACTGGTTATAATTTGCCTGTTTACACCGGTCATCAGTTCCCCCTGGGATACAGCCACATTAAAATAAAGGTCCCACTCTTTAAAATAGTTTACATAGGCGTAATAGGTCTTTTTATTATGTCCATAGGTGACAGAGCCTGATTTGCCTTTTAAGAGATCGCCACCATTTTCAAATTCCTGGACCTTTAATGAGAGGTATTCCTTATCGGGGTGGATAAGAATTTTACCTTGGCAATTATTGACAAACGAATAACCATGACCACTGACATTGACTTTGTTTATGAGTCCTACAAGGTCTTTAGTCAAAATTTTACTGGTGATGGAGTATGCACCGGTAATTTTTTCTTCCAGGGTCTCTTTAAACGGCAGAAGAACCTGCATGGAAATGTTTGTACCGGTTTTTGTAAGGAACCTATAGGGTTTATCTGCCATTATGGCTTTGTAAACATCAGTTCCCGAAGTATAGTATTCTCCAATGGGCCTGGAACCATCTTTGTTTTTAATACTTGAAGACACTTTGATGAGCTTGTTATCGTGGATTTGATATACTGCGATATCAGATGTGCTGAATTGTCCTATTTTATCAACAGTTACATGATTGGCAGTAACAAATTCAAGCCCGAAAATAACTTTTGGAAGGGTGATCTTTTCTTTTTTTCCGGAATTTATATCATAAATATCCATATCAACGGTTCTTGCATTGACAATCATAACGTTCCCGGCGCTTAGACTTTCAGCTATTAGCGCACCCATATCAGCGTCCATTTTTTCTTTTTGAAGGTTGTATTTCAACTGAATCGTTTTTAATAAGACATCCGAGACATTTTGAATGCTGGTCTGGCCTTTGGAGAGAAAAGAGTTTTTACTTTGGTAGAAATTAACAATAGCAATGATCAGGATGGTAAGGATAATGATTCCAAAGGAACCGATATAAAGCTTTTTATCAAATCCGATAGTTGCCATTTTTTACTCCTTGTTTAAATTCTGTAATTCTGTGACCCTTGTGTAAAAACGCAAGGTAAGCTTAAACACATACCATTAAAAATGACTAGATTAAGACTAACATCAATAAATCTTAAGAGCTCACTTTAATCATAAAACTCGGTTATTACAAGGAAAAATAAAAAAAAAGCTATAATATAGCACGAACTTCTATATTTCTTTCAACCAGATAGTCTTTTACGTTTTCAATGGGAACTTCTTTCCTGTGAAATATGCCGGCAGCCAGGGCTGCCTCAGCAGATGTTTTTTCAAAAACCTTTGCGAAATGTTCTTCGCAGCCGGCCCCGCTTGAAGCAATCACCGGGATGGAAACAGCATTTTTTACCGCATTGATTAATTCAAGATCAAATCCTGAGTTTGTTCCGTCTTTATCAATACAATTGAGAAGAATTTCCCCGGCTCCAAGATTCTCGCAGGCTTTGACCAATGCAACCGCATCCAGGTCCCTTGTTGTCCTGCCGCCCCGGACCGTACACTGATACCAGCAGTATGTTTCATTGTTGGGTCCGGGAAATCCGGTTTTGATCACATGGTGCTTTTTTGCATCTTTTGGAGAATTCACATAGACTCTTTTAGGATCAACCGAAATCACAACCGCCTGGTTACCATATACTTTAGATATTTGTTCAATGGAACTTGTTCCTGTTTTTTGACCCGTCTTTATATATCTTTCAGCAATATACACGGCATCGCTGCCAATGGATATTTTATCAGCACCGGACCTGAAATATTGGGAGGCCACATCAAGTGCCGTATAGGTTTTACCGTTGCTGTCCGTATAATCCCGGATGCCGCCGCCAATGGTCAGAGGCACAAAAACGTTTTTGCTGGTTTTCTCAAGGACGTCTATCATTGGCATGTCTTTTAGAGGAAAATCCCTGAATCCTGTGATATTTAGAAAAGTGATCTCATCGGCACCCTCTTCGTAATACCGTCTGGCAAGCTCCACAGGTTTGCCCAAATTTCTGACATCCCCCTGCTGCCTTACATCATACTGGTCTCCTTTGGTCACTACAAGATCGCCTTGATCATTGGTCCTGACATCCAGGCAGGCAATGATTCTTTTTGAAAGTCCTTTCCCTTTTATATCGACAGGTTTTTGCGCTTTCAGGTTTTTTTGATAAATAAAATTTTCAAGCAGTTTGATTCCGCTGTTCCCACTTTTTTCCGGGTGAAACTGGGTACCGATAATATTGCCTTTCTGAA